>DASYWD010000336.1 GCA_035936415.1 Longimicrobiaceae bacterium | reverse complement strand
CCGCGAGGCAGCCGCCCAGTACGCCCGCGCGCTGCGCCATGCGGACCACCTGCCGCCGGCCGAGCGCGCCCGCCTCCTCGAAGCACAGGCGTACGAGTACTACCTCACCGACCAGATCTCCGAGTCCCTCGCGGCCCGACGCGCCGCGCTCGACCTGTGGCGCGCCGCCGGGGACCGGACCCGGGAAGGGGACACCCTCCGCTGGCTCTCCCGGCTCAACTGGTTCCTGGGCGAGAACGCGGAAGCCGAGCGGGCCGGACGCGCCGCGCTCGACGTGCTGCAGCCGCTGCCGCCCGGGCGGGAGCTGGCGATGGCGTTCAGCAACTGGTCCCAGCTCCGGATGTTGAGCCACGACCTCCCCGAAGCGGTGGCCTGGGGGGAGCGGGCCATCGCGCTCGCCGGGGAGCTGGGCGACACGGCCACGCTCGCCCACGCGCTCAACAACGTCGGGACCGCGACGCTCAACTCCGACTACGAGAAGGGAAGGGCGCTCCTCGAACGGAGCCTGTCGCTGTCGCTGGAGGCCGGGCTGGAGGAGCACGCGGCGCGCGCCTACACCAACCTCGGCTCGGAGCACGTCGTCCTCCACCGCTTCCCCCAGGCGGACCAGTACCTGGAGCAGGGGATCGGCTACTGCGCGGAGCACGACCTGGACTCGTGGCGGCTGTACATGCTCGGGTGGCTGGCGGTCTCCGGCCTCCACCGGGGGCGCTGGACCGAGGCGGAGGAGGCCGCCACGGCCGTGCTGCAGCACCCCCGCGTCTCCTCGGTGAGCCGGATGCAGGCGCTGGTTGTGCTGGGGCGGATCGCCGCCCGCCGCGGCGAGTTCGACCGGACGGCGTACCTGGACGAGGCGCTCGCCCTCGCCTCCGGGACGGGAGAGCTGCAGCGGCTGGCGCCGGCCTGCGCCGCGCACGCGGAGCTCGCCTGGCTCTCGGGGGAGCGCAACCGCGCGGAGCGGGAGACGCGGACGGCGCTGGAGCTGGCGCTCGCCCGCCGGGATCCGTGGCGTGCCGGAGAGCTGCTCTCCTGGCTCGCCCGCGCCGACGAGCGCGTGGAGGCGCCGGAGTGGATCGCCAGGCCGTACGCGCTGGAGCTCGCGGGCGATCGGGCCGGCGCCGCCGCGGAATGGAAGGGGCGCGGGTGTGACTACGAGGCGGCGCGGGCGCTCGCCGGGGGGGACGACGCGGAGGGTCTTCGCGCCGCGCTGGAGGAGTTCGAGCGGCTCGGCGCCCGTCCCGCCGCGCAGCACGTGCTCCGCAGGCTGCGCGAGCTGGGGGTGCGCGGCGTCCCACGCGGCCCGCGTCCCTCCACGCGCGCCAATCCCGGCGGCCTCACGCGCCGCGAGGCCGAGATCGCGCGGCTCATCGCCTCGGGGCTGCGCAACGGCGAGATCGCGAAGCGGCTCTTCCTCGCCCCCAAGACCGTGGACCACCACGTCTCCAGCGTGCTTGCCAAGCTGGGGGTGCGGACGCGGATGGAGGCCGCGCGCGAGGCGGAGCGGCTCGGACTCCTCCAAACCGGGGGGGCGCACCCGCCAAAATAGGGAGGGCTCCCGATCCCCCGTGCGTTCCCGCTCCGCAGATTGGTTCGTGCGAACCGCGACGGCTCCGGCCGCCGCCCGGCGCGGACCTTCACAGGAGACGGAACCATGTCCAGACCCACCCTGCTCGCCGCACTGCTGGTGACGCTCGGCCTCGCGGCGTGCGAAGCCGGCCCCCCGGCAGCGCCCCCGTCGGACCACTCCGGCGCGTCGCACGGCCGCGCGGCCGGCACGTCCGCCGACCTCGCCCGGCAGCTCGCCGCGCTTCGCCGGGAGACCGCGGCCTACCACAACTTCGACAAGGCGGTCGAGGCGGGGTACACCGAGCGGATCACCCCGTGCTGGGCGCACCGCACGCTCGGCGCGATGGGGTACCACTACGGCAACCCCGGGCTGATCGACGGCACGGTCGAGCTCCTCCGGCCGGAGCTGCTGATCTACGAGCCGGGACCGAGCGGGCACCTGCGCCTGGTGGGGCTGGAGTACATCGTCCCGATCGACGCCTGGGAGGGCAAGGCTCCCCCGACCCTGCTCGGGCAGGAGTTCCACCCGCACTCGTTCCTGCCGATCTACAAGCTCCACGTCTGGCTGTGGCGCGACAACCCGCGGGGAACGTTCGCGGACTGGAACCCCACGGTCTCGTGCCAGCACGCCGCGGAGACGGAAGTCTTCGAGTAGCGGCACCCCCGCCCACCTCCGGGTGGGCATCCATCACACCCAGCGGTCCCACAACCAAGGAGCACACGATGCCCAGGTACCTGATCGAGCGCGAGCTTCCCGGCGCCGGCAACCTTTCCCCCGAGGACCTCCGGGGGGTCGCCCAGAAGTCGTGCGGCGTGCTGCGCGAGATGGGCCCCGAGGTCCAGTGGGTGCAGAGCTACGTGACGGGCGACAAGATCACCTGCATCTACCTCGCGCCCGACGAGGAGAGCGTCCGGGAGCACGCGCGCCGGGGCGGCTTCCCGGCGAACCGCGTCCTCGAGGTCCACGCCGTGATCGATCCCACCACCGCGGACGCGGCGCGGTAGCGGAGCGCCCGGCCGCGGGCAGGCCCCGGGCGGATCCTCGCGCAGCGCGCGAG
>DASYWD010000335.1 GCA_035936415.1 Longimicrobiaceae bacterium | reverse complement strand
GGGCCCCCTCGCGCCGTCGACGTTCCGTTCTCCGGCCGCCGCTACGGGCCGACGCCGATCTCCTTCGCCCCGCCCGGCCTCCGCTCCGTGGCGCGCGGCGGGCGCGGCGTGCCGATCTCGAAGATCCCGTTCGTCATGTCGATCCGCACCCGGTGCCCTGCGCCCAGGTCCGCGCCCAGGACCCCGTCCAGGTCGAAGAGCATCAGGCGCTTCTGCTCGTGCACGGCAACGTGGCGCATGGAGAACTCCCTCCCCGCGGCACTGAGCTTCAGCTCCGAAAGCACGGGAGTGCGGACCGTGGTGTCGCTGCCGAAGCCGGCCACGAACCGGGTTCGCTGGGCGAGGAGGCGGTGCGGGAGCTTGCGCATCAGGTTCTGGGTGACGAAGGTCGAGTCGGCACCCGTATCCAGCGCGAAGTAGAGCGGCACCCCGCCGGGCCCCTGCGCGCGCACCACCGGGTATCCCAGCCAGAACAGGTTGCGCGGCAGGCTCCGCTCCGGCTCGCTGCGGGGGCGGGAGAGGAGGGCGACGCGCGTGGGGAAGTCGACGATGATGTTCAGTCGCCGCATCAGGTCCATCCCGATCACCCCGTCCACCTTCACCCGCTCCACCTTCCCCGGCGCGACCGTCTCCAGGATGGTCAGCTCGCGCGCGGGGACCACCGCGACGGCGTGCCCGGTGGCGGTCAGCGGCCCCAGCTCCAGCCGCTCCACGGCCGCCGGGAGCGCCCGGATGCGCCCGGCGCTGGTGACGATCTCCAGGGTGTCGGGGCTGAGCGGCCGGATCCCCGCCTGCGCCGCCACGTCGGAGGCCACGAGCGTGAGGCTGGTGCCGGTGTCCAGCCAGAACTGCCGGATCCGGCCGTTGACGATCACCGGGACGAGGGGCGTCCCCGTGCCGGTGATCTCGAACCGGAGCGCCACCGGGAACGGGGCGATGCGGTACTCCGCCTCCGGGGCCAGTCGCATCGAGGCCGACCACACGTCGATCCCCGCGCGCTCGAAGCCCACCATCCCGGCCGGGACGGCGGTGGGGGAGGTCAGGTCGTGGAGCGCCTGCCACCGCCCGTCGTATCCGAAGACGCTGGACAGCGCCACGCGCGACGCGGCGCGGACCAGCGAGTCCACTGCCTCCCCCGCGAGCGGGGCGAAGCGCTGCTCCGCCTCGGCCATGCGGCCGTCGAGGACCAGGCGCATCCCGCGCGCGAACTCGGCGTGCTCGCGGCCGGGGGCGATGCGCGTGGCGCGCACCATCTCCATGTCGGATACGGCCGCCCAGAAGGCCTGCCGCCGCTGCTCGGGGGTCGCGGAGGAGAGGTCGCCGTCCCCGCCGGCGAAGAGGCCCGTTGGAGCGCGGAGGGCGACGCACCCGGGGGGCGCCGCCAGGAGGAGGCAGAGGGACGCCGCGAGGGCGAGAGCCCGCGCGGAAAGCCTGGTGCGGGACATCGGCGGGGGCGGTGCGGGACAGGGGACCGTCACACCGGCACTGCATCGAAGATAATGCCGCACCCCTCTCGAATCCATGGGGTCGCGGCGCGGGGCGGAAGGCCGGCGCGCCCCGCCTTTCCCGGGAGCCGCGCCCGGGGGTATGATTAACCGGACCCGGGGCCGCCGCCCCGTTCGCCCACCCGCCGCCGCACCGAGAGGGAGCCCTGGCCACCGCAGAAAGGGAGATCGAGTCGCTCGTCGCGGACGCCGCCGCGCTCCGGGAGCAGGTGCGCCGCCGCATCGTCGGGCAGGAGGAGGCGCTGGAGGAGGTGCTCCTCTGCCTCCTGGCCGGGGGCCACGCCCTGCTCGTGGGCGTCCCCGGGCTGGCCAAGACGCTGCTGGTGCGCACGCTGGCGGAGGCGCTGGACCTGGAGTTCCGGCGGGTGCAATTCACGCCGGACCTGATGCCCTCCGACATCACGGGGACGGAGGTGATCGAGGAGGACCGCTCCACCGGCCGCCGCGCCGCCCGCTTCCTCCGCGGCCCCGTGTTCACGCAGGTGCTCCTCGCCGACGAGATCAACCGCACCCCGCCGAAGACGCAGGCCGCGCTCCTGGAGGCCATGCAGGAAGGGCGCGTCACCGTGGCCGGGGAGGACCTCCTCCTCCCGCGCCCCTTCTTCGTGCTCGCCACGCAGAACCCGCTGGAGCAGGAGGGCACCTACCCCCTCCCGGAGGCGCAGCTCGACCGCTTCATGCTGGACGTGCGCCTGGACTACCCGAGCGAGGCGGAGGAGGTGGAGATCCTGCGGGCCACCACGGGCGCGGGCGAGCCGGCGGTGGAGCGGGTGCTGGACGCCGAGCGCGTGCTCCTGCTGCAGCGCCGCGTGCGCGAGGTCCCGACCGCCGCCAACGTCCTGGAGTACGCCGCGCGCCTGGTACGCTCCACCCGCCCCGGCACCCCCGGTGCGCCGGACGAGGTCGCCCGCTGGGTGCGCTGGGGCGCGGGCCCCCGCGCCGGCCAGGCGCTGGTCCTGGGGGCGAGGGCCCGGGCGCTGCTGGCCGGCCGCTTCCACGTGACCCCGGATGACGTGCGCCGCGTCGCGCTCCCGGTGCTGCGCCACCGCGTGCTGGTGAACTTCAGCGCAGAAGCGGAGGGGGTCACGCCGGACGCGCTGGTCGCACGGCTCCTGGAGGGCGTGGCGCCGCCGCGGAGCGGGCTGTAGCCTCGACCTTCCCATGTCCCCGGCGCCTCCGCAACCGACCCCCTTCCTCCCCCCCGGGCTGCTGGAGCGCCTGGGCGGGCTGGACGTGGTCGCGCGCACCGTGGCGCACGGGTTCGTGGCGGGGCTGCACCGCTCGCCCAACCACGGGGCGGGGGAGGAGTTCGCGCGGCACCGGGAGTACCAGCAGGGAGACGACGTGCGCCGGCTGGACTGGAAGGTCTACGGCCGCACGGACC
The DNA here is from genome assembly GCA_035936415.1 of Longimicrobiaceae bacterium. Classification (NCBI taxonomy): domain Bacteria; kingdom Pseudomonadati; phylum Gemmatimonadota; class Longimicrobiia; order Longimicrobiales; family Longimicrobiaceae; species Longimicrobiaceae bacterium. The sequence continues at coordinate 374 of DASYWD010000335.1, read as the reverse complement.
GGCTCTACGTCCGGGAGTTCCGGGAGCGGTCCAACCTGTCCGCCGTCCTGGTCGTGGACGCCACCGCCTCCATGGGGTACGCGGAGCCGGGGGGCGTCCCCAAGCTGCGCTACGGCGCGTACGTGGCCGCGGCGCTCGCGCACCTGATGCTCGGCGCGGGCGACGCGGTGGGGCTGGCCGCCTTCGGGACGGGGGCGGAGCTGGCGCTCCCGCCGCGCTCCCGGCGGGGACAGCTCCACGATGTTCTTCTCCGGCTGGAGGGGCTGCGGGCGGACGGGGACGCGCCCGCGGCGGCCGCGCTGGATCGCGCCGGGGAGCGGCTGCGGCGTCGGGGACGGGTGGTGCTCGTGTCGGACCTGCTGGAGGCGGACGAC
>DASYWD010000334.1 GCA_035936415.1 Longimicrobiaceae bacterium | reverse complement strand
CGCAAGGTGGCCGACGCGCTCAACGACGAGTCCAGGGCCGTGCGCGGCAGCCGCGTCCTGGTGCTGGGCGTCGCCTACAAGAAGGACGTCGACGACCTGCGCGAGAGCCCCGCGCTCGAGATCATGCGCCTCCTCCAGGAGAAGGGAGCCGAGGTATCGTTCCACGACCCGTTCTGCACGACCATCGCCGACGACGGGCACACGCCGCTCCGCGACCTGCCGATGCACAGCGCCCCGCTCGACGGGGAAACGCTCGCCCAGCAGGACGTCATCGTCATCGTTACGGACCACGGTGACGTCGATTATGCGCGCGTGGCCGAGCATGCCCGGCTGGTGGTGGACACCCGGGGCGTGATGCGCCGGGTCGAGGGGAACGCCCGAGTGGTGGGACTCTCGGGAGAGTTCCGCGAGCCGGTGCAGCTCGTGGCCGGACCGGCGTGACCCGCCCGCCGCGCGAGCCCGGGGTGCGGCCATCCCTGCCGTCCACTTCGGCATTGCGTGGCGGGCGCTTCTGCTGTATGATCTTCCGCTTCATCCGGGTAGTGCCGCATGCCACAGTGCGACACCGTCCCCGACCCTGCCTCCGCTGGGGCGGGTGGCACCCGGCCGGGTCGGGTCCGGGGCCTATGGGAAACGGGAATGCAATGCGCGTGACCCCGGGCTCCCGTCGATCGTCAGCATGCGTCGGAGCACGGGAACGGCCGTGCGAGACCTTCGGCCACTTCGCGGAGCGGTGGCGACGTGCGGCGGACCATTCAACGATCCTGGATTGCCCCGGTGGAGACCTGCCGTCCCCCTTCCAAGTCCTTGAGCCGACTCTCCGCCCGACCGGCGCGCCGCTCCGGTGGCGCCGCCCTCCCGCTTCCGTCCGCGTCCCGGCCGCTCTGACTTCCACGCCCCGATTCTGCTGATGCTTGCGCACGCCGTCATCTTCGCGGTAGCTCTCCTTTCGGGCTTCGTCCTCACACCTGTGGTGATCCGTACGGCGGTCGCGTGGCAGATGTTCGATCCGCCGCACGAGGACCGCCGCGTGCACACGGAGCCGCTTCCGCGGGTCGGCGGCGTGGCGGTGTTCCTGGCCATGGGCGCCGGACTGCTGGTGACGGCCCTCGCCTCCCTGGGCGGGGTGGAGCTCCTCAGCGGGCCGCGGAGCTTCTTCTACGGTGTGCTGTTCGGGGGAGGAATCATCTTCGCCACCGGGCTGGTGGACGACGTGCGGGGGCTCCGTCCGGGAGCGAAGCTGGTCGCGCAGCTGGTGGCGGCGTTCGTGGTGTACGCGTACGGCTTCCGGATCGACGTGGTGGGGGTGGGGTCGACGGAGCTGGCGCTGGGGTGGTTCGCGCTCCCCCTCACGATCCTCTGGATCGTCGGCGTGACGAACGCCTTCAACCTGATCGACGGGCTCGACGGCCTTGCCACCGGGATCGCCCTGGTGGCGCTGGTGACCACGCTCACGGTGTCGCTGGCGCTGGGGAACCTGGAGGTCAGCCTCCTTTCCGTGGCGCTCCTGGGCTCCCTGCTCGGCTTCCTGCGCTTCAACTTCAATCCCGCGCGCATCTTCCTCGGCGACTCGGGAAGCCTCTTCGTCGGCTTCATGCTCGCGGTGCTCTCGGTGTACGGGTCGCAGAAGAGCGCGACGGCCATCCTCGCGGTCGTGCCGCTCTTCGCCCTGGCGGTCCCCATCCTGGACACCAGCCTGGCGATCGTCCGGCGGTGGCTGCGCGGCGTCCCCCTCTCGCAGGCCGACGGGCGCCACATCCACCACCGCCTGCTGGCGCTGGGGCTGACGCACCGCAGCGCGGTGATCGTACTGTACGTGACGGCCACCGTGCTCGCGATGCTGGGGCTGTCGCTGGTCTTCGCGCCGCCTCCGGCGGTGATGTCGGTGGCCGCGGCGGGTGCGGGCGTGACGCTCTTCCTGCTCGTCTACGGCCTGCGGCGGCTGCAGTACCACGAGTTCGTGGAGGCGGGATCGGTGCTGGCCTCGGGCGTGTTCCGGGCCCGCCGTGTGATCCGCGACCAGATCCACGCACAGGACGTGGGCCAGGTGGTGCGGCACGCCAAGACGCTCGAGGAGGTGAACGCGATCCTCGAGGACAACGCGACCCTCTTCGAGTTCCTCCACATGGAAGTGTGCCGGGAGCGCGCGCACGGCTCGCGTCCCCTGGTCCTCTTCAACGGGCACGCGGCCCGGGCGTGGAAGCTGGACTACCCGGTGACCTCGCACGACTTCGTGGAAAGCGACGACTACGTTCTGCGGATCTGGTGCAATCCCCGGACTGGATCCCGGCCGTACGGCGCCGAACGGGTGGCCCAGATCCTCGCCCCGATGGTGGAGGAGTGGATGGAGCGCTACGGCCCGCAGCGCGGTGCGTCCAGGCCCTTCGCGCACGCCGAGCTGGAGCTGGTGGAGCCGCACTCGCGGGCGGAGGTGCTCGAGCCGGCCAAGGTCGCCCGCCTCAGCGTCCGGTCGCAGCCCGTCCGGTAAACCGGGGCCGACCGGACCGGGAGCCCCGCCCGCGGCCCGGTTTTCGGCCCGTTGGTTGAAGCCCTCCGGCTCCGGAGGTATATTACTGGGCTGCCCCGCTTTGGGCAGCCTTTTCATTTGTCCGGGCAACGCGCCGGACGCGCCCTGGAACCCTCGTCGCCGAAGGCAGGTTTGCGTAACCTCCGGGAGCTGATCGTCTCCACCCTACGGCTCCGCCCGTACCTGCGCGGGAGCCGCTCACTTACCGTGGCGGTCGTCGTCAGCTTGACGGCAGCGGCGGCGCTCGAGGGGGTCGGGATCGGGCTGCTGGTCCCCCTGCTCGGGCTGATGCTCGGCAGCGAGGACCCCACCTCCCGGCGGATCCTCGAGATGCTGCGGGACTGGTTCCCCGGCCACGGGGAGCAGTTCTACGTCGCCGTCCTCTGCCTCTCGATCGTCGGGGCGATCGCCCTCAAGAACGTGGTCCTGTACGGGAGCAACGTGCTGGCCGCCCGGCTCCGGCGGCGGGTGACGGTCCGCGTTCGCGACGACCTCTTCGCCCGGCTGCACGGCGCCCCGCTGCAGGTGTTCGAGGAACGCCCGGCCGGAGAGCTGGCGAGCGTCTTCCTCACCGAGACGCTGCGCCTTCGGCAGTTCATGGAGGGGCTCCTGCTGCTGGGGCAGAAGCTGTCGCTCGGCCTCTTCTACGTCGTGGCACTGCTGGTCCTGTCCTGGCCCCTGATGCTCGCCACCCTGGTGATCGGGGCGGTGATCGGCGGCACGATCGCGTTCGTGTACCGGCACCTGGTGCACAGCGGCCAGCAGATCACCGAGCTCAACCAGCGCATCGGCTCCAACCTGGTGGAGTCGTTCGCCGGGGTCCGGGTGATCCGCGTCACCGACTCGCAGGCCGCGGCCGCGGGGAGCTTCCACGACCTGAACGCCGCCCAGGCCGCCGTGGAGGAGGAGACGATGCGCTCCTCCTCGCTCCTGGGCCCGATCACGGAAACGGTGGCGGTCGCGGGGGCGATCGTCATGGTGGGAGGAGCGTACTTCTTCCTCGTGCGCCCAGGGCTGATGGCGCAGAACGTCCTCTTCACCTTCGGCTTCGTCCTCCTGCGGCTCCTTCCGCTGGTCAACCAGCTCTACACCGTCCAGGGATTCGTCCTCCACATGCTGGGGAGCGTGCGCGAGGTGGACCGGTGGATGTCGGTGCCGCAGTACCCGCGCCGTCCCTTCGGAGAGGCGGTGTGCACCGGCGTGCGGGACGTGGTCCGGCTGAGCGGCGTGGGCTACGTCTACCCGAACGGGACCCGCGCGCTGGAAAACGTGACGCTGGAGATCCCGGTGGGGAAGACGGTTGCCATCGTGGGCGCGTCCGGCTCCGGAAAGTCCACCATCGCCTCGCTCCTGCTGCGGCTGCGGCAGCCCACCGAGGGGACGATCACGGTGGACGGGCGCGACTACTGGGAGTTCTCGCCGGACACCTGGCACCGGAACGTGGCGCTGGTGGAGCAGGAGGCCTTCCTCTTCCACGACACCATGCTCCGCAACATCACCTTCGGCCTGCCCGGGGCGTCCCCCGAGGCGGTGCGCGAGGCGGTGCGGATGGCCTACCTGGACGACGTGGTCCAGGCGCTCCCCGCCGGGCTGAACAGCGTGGTGGGGGAGCGCGGGGCCAACCTGTCCGGGGGGCAGCGCCAGCGCCTGGCCATCGCGCGGGCGCTCGTGCGCGACCCCAGGATCCTGGTGCTCGACGAGGCGACCTCGGCGCTCGACACCGTGTCGGAGCGGCAGGTGCAGGCCGCGCTGGAGAACGCGCGGCAGGGCCGCACCGCGGTCGTGATCGCGCACCGGCTCTCCACCGTCCGCACCGCGGACCACATCGTGGTGCTCGCGGAAGGGCGGGTCGTGGAGCAGGGGACGTGGGAGGAGCTGTCCAGCAGGAGCGGCACCTTCTCGTCTCTCCTCTCGGCGGCGGTGAGCGCGGCGTGAGACACCCGGCCCCAGATCCCGTACATTTCCCCGACTCCATGTCCCCGACCGACTCCACGACGGCGACTCCCGGGCGGAGAGCTCCCGCGGCTGCGCTCGACGAGCGCCGCGTGCTCCAACTGGGCGCGGGGGAGAAGCACCGCCCCGACGCGGTGAACGTGGACCTGGTGGAGACCACCGGTCCGGACGTGGTGCACGACCTGAACGAGCGTCCGTGGCCGTTCCCGGACGGCCGGTTCGCCGAGGTGCTGGCGTTCGACGTGGTGGAGCACCTGGACGACATCGTTCGCACGATGGAGGAGGTGCACCGCGTGTGCGAGGACGGCGCGACGGTGCGCATCACCGTCCCCCACTTCTCCTGTGCCAACGCCTTCACGGACCCGACGCATCGCCACTACTTCGGGTTCTTCAGCTTCCACTACTTCACCGGGGAGCACCGGTTCTCCTTCTACACCGACCGGCGCTTCCGCAGGGTGCACAGCCGCATCGTCTTCCATCCCACGCTGCTGAACCGGCTGGTGAACCGCCTCGCGAACCGGTTCCCCGAGGAGTACGAGCGGCGCTGGGCCTGGCTCTTCCCGGCGTGGTTCCTGTACTTCGAGCTGCAGGTGGTCAAGGACGGGTGATGAAGGTCGTCTTCCTGAACCCCTCGGGCCAGCTCGGGGGCGCGGAGCGTGGGCTCCTGGAGTTCATGGCGAGCCTGAGGGCGGCGGAGCCCGACTGGGAGCTGGAGCTGGTCGCCACCGCGGACGGCCCGTTCGTGGCCCGCGCCGCGGCGCTCGGGGTCGGCACGGTCGTGCTCCCGCTCCCGGACGCGCTCGCGGAGCTGGGCGACGGCGGCGAGGGCGCTCGGCGCGCGGGTCTCCGGGGCCGACTCGCCCTGGCAGGAGGACTCCTCCGGGGCGTGCTCCCCGGGCTGGCGTACGTGCGCCGGCTCCGGCGGATCCTGCGCGACGCCGCCCCGGACGTGGTGCACACCAACGGCTTCAAGATGCACGTGCTGGGCGCCCGCGCCCGGCCCCGCGGCGTCCCCGTAGTCTGGCACGTCCAGGACTTCGTGAGTCGCCGCCCGGTGATGTCGCGCTTGCTGCGCGCCCACGCGGGGCGGTGCGCGGCGGTCGTCGCCATTTCCCGGAGCGTCGCCGCCGACGTGCGCGCCGTGTGCGGTGACCTGGTACCGGTGCACCCCGTCTACAGCGCGGTGGACCTGGAGGCGTTCACGCCGGGCGGGCCGGCGGCCGACCTCGACGCGGCCGCGGGACTCCCCGCGCCCGCGCCCGGCACCGTGCGGGTGGGGCTGGTGGCGGTGCTGGCCTGGTGGAAGGGGCACGAGACCTTCCTCCGGGCGGTGTCGCTCCTCCCGCGAGGCCTCCCCTTCCGGGCGTACGTGGTGGGGGGGCCGCTCTACGTCACCGGCGGGAGCAGCCAGCTCTCGCTGGACGGCCTCCGGAAACGGGCGGAGGAGCTCGGCGTCGCCGACCGGGTGGGCTTCACGGGGTTCGTGCAGGAGCCCGCAGCGGCGATGCGCGCGCTCGACGTGGTGGTCCACGCGAGCACCGAGCCGGAGCCCTTCGGCATGGTGATCGTGGAGGCGATGGCCTGCGGCCGGGCACTGGTGGGGAGCGAGGGCGGAGGCGCCGCCGAGCTGATCTCCGCGGGAGAGAACGCGCTGGGGCACCCTCCGGGTGACGCCCGCCGGCTCGCTGAGTGCATCGAGACGCTGGTCCGCGACGCGGAGCTGCGCGCCCGGCTCGGACGGGTGGGCCGAGCGGAGGTGGAGCGCTCCTTCGACCGGCGGCGCCTCGCCGCGGAGCTGGTCCCCATCTACCGCGAGGCGCTTGCGGGGGCGGGGTGATGCGCGCGCTGCACGTCTACAGCGGCAACATGTACGGCGGGGTGGAGACCCTGCTGGTGACGCTCGCCCGCCACCGGGCGGAGGCGCCGGGGATGGAGTCCCGGTTCGCCGTCTGCTTCGAGGGCCGCCTGAGCGACGAGCTGCGCGCCGCCGGGGCCCCCGTGCACGGGGTCGGCCCGGTCCGCATGAGCCGGCCCGCCAGCGTCCTGCGCGCGCGCCGCGCCCTGCGCGAGCTGATCCGGCGGGAGCGGTCCGATGCGGTGGTCCTGCACGGTCTCTGGCCGCAGGCGGTTTTCGCGCCGGCGGTTCGGGCCGCGGGAGCGCCGCTGGTGCTCTGGCTCCACGACCGGGTGCACGGAAGGGGGTGGCTCGAGCGCATCGCCCGGCTCACCCGGCCGGACCTGGCGGTCTGCAACAGCCGCTTCACCGCGGCGACGCTCCCGCGGCTGTACGCGGGGGTCCGCGGCGAGGTGGTCTACTGCCCCGTGGCGGCGCCCACGGTCCAGAACGGAGCGGAGGACCGGCGCGCCGTGCGGGCGGAGCTGGACACCCCCGAGGACGCGGTGGTCGTCGTCCAGACCAGCCGGCTGGAGGCGTGGAAGGGGCACTCGCTGCACCTGGAGGCGCTCGGGCGCCTCCGCGAGGTGCCCGGGTGGGTCTGCTGGCTGGTGGGCGGGGCGCAGCGCCCCGAGGAGGCCGTCTATCGCGGCGAGCTGGAGGCCCTGGCCCGCCGCCTGGGGATCGCCGACCGGGTCCGTTTTGCCGGCCAGCGGAGCGACGTTCCGCGGATCCTCGCGGCCGCCGACGTCCACTGTCAGCCCAACCTGGGGCCGGAGCCCTTCGGGATCGCCTTCGTGGAGGCGCTCCTCGCCGGGCTCCCCTCGGTCACCACCGCCCTCGGCGGGGCCACGGAGATCGTGGACGATGCCTGCGGTGCCCTGGTGCCCCCGGGGGACGCCGACGCGCTGGCCGCGGCGCTCCGTGCGCTGATCGTGGACCCGGCCGCGCGCCGGCAGCGGGG
>DASYWD010000333.1 GCA_035936415.1 Longimicrobiaceae bacterium | reverse complement strand
CGTCCGGCCTGCGCACGCGCTCCGCGCGGGTGGGCTCCCCCTCGGGAGCCAGTCCCCAGCGCGGCTGCCGGGCGACCTCGGCCAGGGCGCGCTCCAGGTCGTCCGCGGCGTGGCGGAGCAGGGCCAGCCACTCGAGCCGGGTGGGCGCCGGGGCGTGGCGGTCCACCCCCAGGTGGAAGGTGGCGCGCAGGTACTCCAGCACCAGCCCGGTGAGGATCTCCCCCGTCTCCTCCCGCAGCCGCGTGTAGTCCTCCGCGTAGTCCAGCTTCGCCGGGAAGACCTCCACCTCGAAGTCCAGCTCCGGCTCGCCCTCCACCCGCACCGTGAACTCGCTCCGCCCCACCTGGGCGCCGAAGTGCACCCGCCCGTGCACCACGCGCCCGCCCTCGGAGGCGCGCACCCCGCCCAGGATGACCGGATCCCTGTGCTCCAGGGCGACGGCGCGCCCGTCCTTCCCCCGCAGGTAGAGCGTGTAGCCGGTCTCCTCGAAGAGCCGGGGCCCCTCCTCCAGGTCCATGGAGCGCGCCGCTCCTTCCGGCACGCCCGCGCGCCAGCTCTGCGCGCCGAAGACGACGCCGGGACGCCGGGCGCGCACCACGAGCCGTCCCGGCGGGGGAGGGGAGGGGGCGAGGAAGGCCGGTTCCGCGTCCCCGGCCGCCGCCCAGACGAGGAGGACGCGGTCCGTCTCGATGCGGAAGAGGTCGGTGCTCACAGCCAGAACGAGGTGAAGCCCTCGGCGAGGAAGCGCTCCCACATCAGCGCGAGGCGGGCCGCGGTCCGGGGGAAGCGGGCGCCCGGGAGCGCGGCGGGGCGGCCGGCGCGCTCCCACTCCTCCAGGAGCGCGCGGGCCTCGCTCTCGTCCAGGGCGCGCCCGCCGCGTGCCCAGCCGAGCAGCCCCAGGAGCGCGCGGCGCACGGCGTCGCTCCCGCCCGCGATGCGGGGGAGGAGCTTCATCCCGAGCGCCAGGTCCAGCGGGTCCACGGCGGCCCCGCCGCGGGTGGCGAAGGCGTCCGGCGTCTCCGCTGCATGGAGGACGAAGAGCGCGGCCTCGTCGCGGGTGCGGTACCCCACCTGCAGCCCGGCCGGGACGAGCGAGGCGTTCGCGGAGGCGAGCGCCTCGACGGTCTCCCGGACCCGCGCCCGCTCGCAGTCGCTGAGGGCGCCGAGGCCGGCGAGGGTCACGGCACGCGGGTGCCAGGCGGCGACGGGCCACCAGGCGGGCTCCGCGTCGCCCGGGGTGCCGACGGGCTCCCAGGCGGACAGGTCCGGCTCCGCCAGCTCCAGGGTGAAGGCGCGGTCCAGCACCTTGCGGGAGAAGCCGTGGGCGCTCTCGTCCACGTTCACCGTCCCCACCAGCGCCAGGTTGGGCGGGAGGACGACGCCGCTCCACGCGTCTCCCGGGTGCAGGGTGGGGTGCAGCAGCGGCGCCGTGGCGAAGCCGCCGCGGGGGTGCGGGCGGCGGTCCTCCATGCGGCTCAGCACCTCCGCGAAGTACTGCTCCACCCGCGCCAGGTTCATCTCGTCCAGCACGGACACCCAGTGCCGGCGGGGCTGCCCCATGGCCTCGCGCGCGGCGTCCAGCACGATGCCGGGGCGGAATTCGCCGCGCAGGTCGGTGTACCCCAGCACCTCCGCGCTGTCCGTCCAGTCCGGGCGCACGGGGACGAGCCGGGCGACCCCCCCGGTCCCCTCCGCCACCAACGCGGGGAGGCGCGACTTCCCCGTCCCCGCCACCCCCGCGAGGATGGCGAAGGGCTTGGTGCGGAGCGCGGTCGCGTAGGCCGCCACCTGCCAGGGCTCGAACACGAACCCCCGCCGCCCGACGTACCCGGCCAGCGCCGCCGTGGCCTCCGCGCGGTCCCACGGCCGCTCCCACCGATCCGGCTCCGCGGCGTACGCGTCGGCGGGGAGGGCGGCCGTGCGCTCCTCCTTCTCCTCCACGCAGCGGCGGTAGGCGGCGAGCAGCGCCTCCAGGTCGCGCGACAGGATCTCGTCCGGCGGGACGCTCCCCGCCTCGTACAGCTTGTGCGCGACGGTGGCGGCCGGGTCGCCCACCGGGGCCGCCTCGGCGCGCAGGTCCATCCGGTCGTCCAGGGCGAAGCCCAGCTCCGGGAGCGGGTCGCAGAGGGCGCGCAGCTCCAGGGCGCGGGCGCGGAGCACGGTACGGGCGATCTCGCGCCCCACCTGCTTGCGGGGCTCCGCCGCGCCCTGGCAGAGCGCCAGGTACACACCGGAGGTGTCCTGCCGGAAGAGCAGCGCGCAGTACACCCCCTCGCGGACGCTGGTGGTCTCGCGCGTGTCGAGCATCGCCACCCACGGCACCTTGGCCCAGGTCCCGAACCCCGCGGACCAGGAGACGCGCAGCGTGGGCGTCGCGCGGACGGCCGGGTGCGCGGAGAGCGCCTGCCGCAGCGCCTTGAAGACGCCCCACAGCGGGTGCTCCTCCCCGAACGGCTCCCCCGCCCGCGCATCCGCGTAGCGCGCCAGCACCTCTTCCAGCTTTTCCCGCAGCGGTCCGCCTGTCTCCATCGCTCTCCCGCCGGTGCACGACCCGCGCGCCGGAAGTGTCGTTTTCCGGCGCCCCGTCTGATAAACCGCGCTGTCCACGATGTTCGTCTTGCGGAGCAGGTCTGTTTATATTATGCTAATCATACAAAGACGCGCAGCCGGGGTGGCACGGGGCAAGCGCCTGCAGGGGCCTTCGACGCAGAGGGGGAGATCTCATGGCCGACGCATACGTCGTCGACGCGGTCCGCACCCCGCGTGGGCGCGGCAAGATGGGGAAGGGGGCGCTCACGGGCGTGCACCCGCAGGAGCTGCTCGCGCAGACGCTGGTCCGCCTCGCGGAGCGCACCGGGATCGACACGGCGGACGTGGAGGACGTGGTCGTCGGCGCCGTCTCGCAGGTGGGCGAGCAGGGAGCCAACGTCGCGCGCAACGCCGTCCTGGCCGCGGACTGGCCGCTGCACGTGTCGGGCGTGTCGCTGAACCGCGTCTGCGGCTCCGGGCTGCAGGCGGTGAACTTCGCCGCCATGGGGGTGGCGAGCGGGGCGCAGGACCTGGTGGTCGGCGGCGGGGTGGAGAGCATGTCGCGCGTGCCCATGGGCTCCGACGGCGGCGAGGGCGACGGCCGGAACCCGCACCTGCGGCGGAAGCACTTGCAGGTGCCGCAGGGGATCAGCGCCGACCTGATCGCCACGCTGGAGGGCTTCGGGCGCGAGGAGCTGGACCGCTTCGCGCTGGAGTCGCAGCGGCGCGCCGCGGAGGCGCAGCGGGAGTGCCGCTTCGGGCGCAGCCTCTTCCCCGTACGCGACCCGGAGACGGGCGAGACGCTGCTGGAGCGGGACGAGTACCTTCGCCCGGACACCACGCCGGAGGCGCTGGCGGGGCTCGCCCCCGCCTTCGAGAAGGTGGGCGCCACCCCGGCGGGGCCCGACGGCGAGACGCTGGACCAGGTCGCGCTGGCCCGGTACCCGCAAGCCGGGGAGGTACGGCACCTGCACACCGCGGGGAACTCCAGCGGGATCGTGGACGGCGCCGCCGCGGTGCTGCTGGCGTCCGGGGGCTACGTCCGCGCGCACGGGCTGAGGCCCCGCGCCCGGATCCGCTCCATGGCCACGCACGCGGAGGACCCGCTGATCATGCTCACCGCGCCCACCGAGACCGCCCGCAAGGCGCTGCGCAGGGCCGGCATGGAGGCCGCGGACGTGGACCTGTGGGAGATCAACGAGGCCTTCGCCGCCGTGCCGCTGCAGACCATCCGCAGGCTGGAGCTGGACCCGGAGCGCGTGAACGTCAACGGCGGGGCCATCGCCCTGGGCCACCCGCTCGGCGCCACCGGGGCCATGCTCCTGGGCACCGCGCTGGACGAGATGGAGCGGCGCGGCCTCGCCACCGCGCTGGTGACGCTCTGCATCGCCGGCGGCCAGGGGGTCGCCACGGTGATCGAGCGGGTTTGACGGTGGGGAACGGCGCGTCTTGAGCATTGTCGCGCAGGGTCGTCGGCGGGGTACTCCCTCCGGAATTCAAGAACTCGCTTCGCTCAAACAGCTTGAATTCCTCCGGGAGCACCCCACCTCCTCCCGGTCACCTCCTTCGCGGGGGCGCCGAACCGCAGTTGCCGTTCACCCCTCTCCCGCTTGCGGGGGAGGGTGGCGAGCCTAAGCGAGCCGGGAGGGGGCCTCCGTGAGGGGGCCTGCCGCGGGCACGCCGAACCGTTGCTTCCAACCACCACCACCCACTGCGAGGAGCACGAATGACGGCGCTCGAACAGATGGAGCGGATCGCCCGGGGAGAGGCCCGGCCGCCGGGGATCGCCGTGCTGCTGGGCTTCACCCTCCCCGAGGTGGAGCGCGGGCGGGCGGTGTTCGAGATGGAGGCGGACGAGCGCCACGCCAACCCCATGGGCACCGTGCACGGCGGCATCCTGTGCGACCTGGCCGATGCGGCCATGGGGACGGCGTACGGGACGCTGCTGGAGGAGGGGGAGACGTACACCACGCTGGAGCTGAAGACCAACTTCCTCCGGCCGGTCTGGAAGGGCCGGCTCCGGGCGGAGGGGCGGCTGGTGAGCAGCGGGCGCACGGTGGGGCTCGCCGAGGCGCGCGTGACCGACGAGAAGGGCCGGCTGGTGGCCTTCGCCACCAGCACGCTGATGACGCTGCGCGGCGAGCAGGCCGCCGGACGGTGACGGAGAGCAGGCCATGCCCGAGTCCGTGCGCACCCGGCTCCTGCGCTGGGGGTTCAACCTCTTCCCCGCGTACCGCGGCACCGGGGGGCGCATCGTCTACGTCGCGGACGACTTCCGGGAGATCCGGGTGCGGCTCCCGCTCGGCTGGCGCACCCGCAACTACGTGGGGACCATCTTCGGCGGGAGCATGTACGGGGCGGTGGACCCCATCTACATGGTGATGCTGATCCGGACGCTGGGGCCGGAGTACGTGGTGTGGGACAGGGCCGCCTGCATCCGCTTCCGCAGGCCGGGGCGGAGCACGCTGCACGCGCGCTTCGTCCTGGACGAGGCGGAGCTGGAGGCGATCCGCGCCGCGACCGCGGACGGGAGCCCCACGGACCGGACGTACCGGGTAGAGCTGACCGACGCCGGTGGTACGGTCCACGCCGAGGTGGAGAAGACGATCTACGTCCGCAGGAAGGAGGGCTGATGGTGCGCTACCCGAAGGACCGCAAGGAGCAGACGCGGCGCCGCATCGTGGAGGCGGCGTCGCGCGCGTACCGGGAGCAGGGGGTCTCCGGGGTGGGGATCGGGGAGCTGATGCAGAGCGTCGGCCTGACCCACGGGGGCTTCTACGCGCACTTCCCCAGCAAGGACGCGCTGGTGGCGGAGGCGTGCGACCGGGGAGTCTCGGAGCTTTCGTCGCGCCTGTTCGCCGAGGCGGAGGAGCGGGGCGGCGCAGACGGGCTGCGCCTCCTGATCCGCGGCTACGTGAGCCGCCTGCACCGCGACGACCCGGGCGTGGGGTGCACCATGCCCTCGCTGGCGGCGGACGTGTCGCGCGCGGCGCCGGAGGTGCGCGCCGGCTTCACCCGCACGCTGCGCCGCTTCCTGGCGCGCGTGGCGGAGCTCCTCCCCTCGCGGGCGGAGGAGGCGCCCGCGGAGGAGCCCCCCGACGAGGCGCTGGTGCTCGCCTCGGGGATGGTGGGTGCGGTGCTCCTCGCCCGCGCCGTGGACGACCCGGAGCTGAGCGACCGCATCCTGCTGGCGGCCCGCCGGTTCTACACGGGCGCGTTCGCGGAGGGGGCCGGCCGGGCTCCGGAATGAGAAGCGGCCCGGTGGATCTCGGGGGATCCGCCGGGCCGCTCTACACCCTCCGTCGCGTCCGCGCCCTCACCGCACCTGCACGGTCTCCGCGTTGGAGCGCAGCTCGATCCTCGCCCCGTTCAGCGTTCCGTTGAGCGCGGCGTGCGCCAGGTAGCTCCCCGCCGGGAGCGGCGAGTACACCGGCCCGCCCTTCTGCGCGTCGTAGGCATAGCTCTGCGCCGTCCAGGAGTACGCCGTCTCCTTCACCTCGCCCGGGGCCAGCTCTAGGTGGGTGAGCGCCGCGAAGCACCCCCACCCGCCGCCGTACGGGTACACCGTCTTCCCGCCGGGGCCGAGCACGTACGGGAGCACCTGGCAGCCGCTGGAGAAGTCCAGCCGCACCGGGTGGGCGTTGTGGTTCGCCAGGCGCGCCACCAGCCGCACCGTGTCGCCCGGGGTGACGGCGGCCGGGGAAGCGGAGAGGGTGAGGACCAGGCCGTCGCGCGCGACGGACCGGTAGGCGGCGGCACTCGGGTCGGCGCAGGCCGCGGCCAGGGCGAGAAGGAGCGGGACGGCGAGGACTCGGAGCATGGCGGCACCTTTCGGCGGACGGGTGGACGTTCACCCGGAAGACGCGCGGAGGGCCCGCCGGGTCACGCGGGCGCCGTCAGCGCTTCTTCGCCAGGATGGTCCCGCGGCAGCTGGGGGCGCCGCAGTGGCAGGGGTAGCGCCGCTTCATGGCGGGGGTGTGGCGCTCCTCCAGGATGAAGTTGTAGTCGTAGACCAGCTCCTCGCCCGGGGCGATGTCGCGGACCGCCTCGATGAAGATGCGGCCATCGTCGATCACCGCGTCGCAGTTGGGGTCGCAGGAGTGGTTGATCCAGCGCGAGGCGTTCCCCCTGAAGGCCGCGTCCACCACCACCTCGTCGTCGATGGAGAAGAGGAAGGTGTGGTGCCGGTTCGCGGGATCGTCCGGGTAGCGGCGGTCGGCCTCCTCGTTGCTGATCCGCTCCCCCTTGTACTCGATGATCCGAGTCCCCGCCGGGATGAGCTGCGTGGCGAAGGCCCCGCGCCCGTGGATGCGCGAGTTGCGGAGGCGGAAGGGATACGGAGGTCCGGGGATCAGCGCGGGCATTCGGGACGAGCGGCGGCGCGGGGGATCAGGCGGAGCCCGCCCCGGGGGCGAGCCTGCCGTGCATGAAGTCGATGGCGTGCCGGTTGAACAGGTCGGCCTGGTCCACGTTGCAGACATGGCCGGAGTCCTCCAGCACCCGCAGTAGGCTGTACCGGTGGCGCGCGGCGATGCGCCGCACCGGGGGGAGGAACATGTGGTCCTCGTCCCCCATCAGGTACAGCGTGGGGACGGGGAGCTCCTTCTCCTCGAAGAAGCGCAGCAGCGGGTTCACCTCCTGGGTGAGCCGCCACCAGCGGAGGAACTCCTTGCGGGCCACCTTCCGCGCCTCGTTCACGAAGAGGAGGCGCGACTCGCGGTGGCGCCGCTTGGGCATGATGATCCAGGCGAAGAGGCGGTACAGCCACATGAAGGGGACGAAGCGCCGCACCGCGGTCCCCACCTGCACCAGGAAGCGCGAGCGCAGGTCCAGGCGGGTGATGGCGCCGCCCAGCACCATGCTGCGGATCCGCTCCGGCGCCACCTCGCCCAGGGTGCGGATCAGGATGGTCCCCAGCGAGATCCCCACGAAGTGCGCCGAGCGGATCTCCAGGTGGTCCATCACCTCCAGGATCTCCGCGCTCACCT
Organism: Longimicrobiaceae bacterium; assembly: GCA_035936415.1. NCBI lineage: Bacteria > Pseudomonadati > Gemmatimonadota > Longimicrobiia > Longimicrobiales > Longimicrobiaceae > Longimicrobiaceae bacterium. The sequence continues at coordinate 5,644 of DASYWD010000333.1, read as the reverse complement.
CCCGGAAGGTGTACGGCTCCAGGTCGCGCGCCTCCAGGCGCGGCGGGGAGGCGCCGTGCCCGCGAAGGTCGATGAGGAGGAGGTTGAAGTGCTTCCGGAACTCGCGGAGCTGGCGGTACCAGATGGACGAGCTTCCCCCCGCGCCGTGCACGAACACCACCCACTCGTGGTCCGGGCCCAGGACGAAGGTCTTGTGGTGCAGCATGGCCGTGCATCGCGAGGGGATGGTCTCGGGAGCGGGGCGCCCCGCGCACTGATACTCCGATCCCCGCGCCGCGTTCGGGGTATCTTTCAACTGGAACTGCAAGGTTCGGGCGTGCCCCCCGCGGAGCGGGGGTCGGGCTGCGGCGCCGTAGCACACGATACGACCGTGTGCAACGGCGGCGAGCCTCCGCAGACAGCGCGGAGTCTCGCCCCTGACGGGCTCGCATCCCTCACGCGGGCACCCAGCTCTGGCAGGTTGTAGCTCCCCTTCCCCCGCATGCGGGGGAAGGGGCCGGGGGATGGGGGGCCGCCGTTCCACTCTCGCACTCTCGCACTCCATGTGCCTGATCCTCCTCGCGCTGGACGCGCGCCCCGACTACCCGCTGGTGGTGGCCGCCAACCGCGACGAGTTCTACACCCGCCCCACCGCCCCGGCCGGGTGGTGGGACGATGCGCCGGGGGTGCTCGCCGGGCGCGACCTGCGCGGCGGGGGGACGTGGATGGGCGTCTCCCGCGGGGGGCGCTTCGCCGCGGTCACCAACTACCGGGACACGCTCCCCGTCTCGCCGGACGCGCCGTCGCGGGGGCACCTGGTGGGCGGCTTCCTCCGCGGGGGGGAGGCGCCGGAGGCGTACCTGCGCGCTCTGGAGGGGCGGGCGGGGGAGTACGCCGGGTTCAACCTGCTGGTGGGGGAGGGGGGGCGTCTCTGGTACTTCGGGAACCGAGGCGGGGAGCCGCCGCGGGAGTTGGTGCCGGGGGTGTACGGGGTCAGCAACGCCCTGCTGGACACCCCCTGGCCCAAGGTGGAGCGGGGGAAGGCCGGGCTCCGGGCGATCCTCGGCGGGGGCGGCCCCGTGGACCCGGAGGCGCTCTTCCGCCTCCTGTGGGACGCGGAGCCCGCGGCCGACCCCCTCCTCCCCGACACGGGGGTCGGGATCGAGCTGGAGCGGGTCCTCTCCTCCCCCTTCATCCGCAGCCCGGAGTACGGCACCCGCGCCTCCACCGTGCTCCTGGCCGGCCGCGGCGCCGTGACGCTGGTGGAGCGCGGCATGGCCGCCGGGGAGGAGGGGTGGACGGAGAGACGGTTCACCTTCGCCGCCTCCCCGGCCGCCGCGGGTCAGTAGCCCAGCCAGTACGTCATCTTCACCAGGAAGACGTTCTCGGCGGGGGCGCGGAAGAGGGCGCCGGAGTCCCGCCCGAAGCGGAAGTCGCCCAGCGCCGCGTCCTCGCTCCGCTGCTGCTGCCACACCAGGAAGAGGGTGGAGCCGGGGCGGTACTCCCACCGCAGAACCGCGTTCCCCCGCAGCGAGCGGAGGTTCACGTCCCGCTCCCCGAACCGGACGGTGAAGCGCTCGTCCCCGGCCGCCGGCAAGGAGGCGGGGCAGGCGCCCGCGCCCACCGGGTCCACCGCGTGGCGCACGCCGCCCGCGGTGGCGTAGGAGCAGAGCGTCCCCCGGTCGCGCCCGTACACCGCGAAGTCGCGGGTGCGCGGCGCCTCCAGCTCCCGGTAGCCGCCGTAGTCGCCGGAGGCGACGTACGGCTGCGCGAAGAGCTGCAGGCTCAGCGTCGGCGAGAAGGTCCAGTTCACGCGGGTGGTGGCGGAGAGGGTGGTCCGGTCGATCCCCGCGAACACGTACCGCCTCCCGAAGGTGTCCCGGGCGCGCGGGTCCTCCACCGTGGTGACGTACTGCGCGGTCCCGTGGCTCCGCTCCACGCTGGGACCCACGGTCACCTGCAGCGCGCCGCTCGGGCGCAGCCGCAGCGAGCCTCCCGCGCTCCGCCGCCACCCGCCCGCCCGGTCCGCGCCCCCGCTGAGGTATGCGTCGAACGAGGCGGACTTCCGCGAGTCCGATTCGACCCAGGCGCCCCACTCCGCCCCCGCCGGGGTGCGGGCCAGCGGCCCTCCCCAGGTGAGGCGGTCGCTGTACGTCTCCGGGTTCACCCCCACCTCGCCGCCGACGCTCCAGAAGTTGCGGAAAGTGGCCTGCCCCCCCGCCTGGAGCCGTGCCGACAGGTTGTCGCCCGCCAGGTTCCAGCTCCCCAGCCCCCAGGTGAAGAAGCCGTAGTCCCGAAAAACGGGGCCAGGCTCGTTCACCCGGTACTCCACGAGCGTGGTTGCCGCCCTCAGGTCCGCCCGGGTCTGGAACCCCAGGTCGTTGGCCTCGAACTCGGGGCTGATCTGCTGGTACCAGGCCGAGCCCCGCCACCGTTTCCCCACCCGGCCGTTCAGAGAGGCCTGCGCGGTGTAGCCGGTGAGCGAGGTGCGCGTGGGGTCGAAGCGCAGGTGCTCCGCGTCCGGGCGCGCGAAGTAGCGGGTGCTGCGAAGCTGCGTGGCGGCGATGGCCTCCTCCGAGCCGGCGGCGTGGCTCCCCGCCACGAAGCCGGCCAGGATCCAGTCGCGCCCCTTCCAGGCGCGCTCGAAGTCCACCCCGCCCACGTACGCCTGCGAGCGCGCCATCCCCGCGAGCGCCGGGTCGTCCAGCTCCCGGTGCACGGAGGTGAGGAAGCTCCCCGCCCAGCCGGCGGCGCCCAGGTCGCGCCGCACCCGCCCCACGAAGTAGTTCGAGAGCGGCTGCACCGTCTCCGCCTGCCGGACGCCCTGCCGGTCCAGGAAGCGCGCCTCCTCCGGGAGCGTCACCGCGTCCATCACGCCCACCGACCATCCCCGTCCCAGGCGCCCGCTCAGCTTGGCGGCGCCCGCGATGGTGGTCTGCTGCGGGGCGTCCACGTAGGCGTACCCGCTCCCGCCCAGGGTGCGCATGGGGGCCTGCCCGATGCGGCGGGAGTAGAAGAGCCGCGGGAGCGAGGTCATCACGTTGGCGCGCGTTCGGCCGAACTGGAAGGCGTCCGCCCCCTCCAGGAAGAAGGGGCGCCGCTCGGAGTAGAAGGTCTCGAACGCGCTCAGGTTCAGCTCCGCGGGATCCACCTCCACCTGCCCGAAGTCCGGGTTCAGCGTGGCGGTGAGCGTCAGGTCGGAGGTGATCCCGTAGCGCACGTCGGCCCCGGCGGTGCCGAGCACGTCGTTGGAGCGGTGGAAGGGGTCGGCGGCGTCGCCGGGGGCGCGGACCAGCCGGCCCAAGGCGTACGGCTGCACCTCCAGCCTGCGGGGGCGCGGCAGCTCGCCGATCCCCGCCAGCCGCCCGAAGCGCGACACGAAGCCTGCGTCGTTCGCCTGCACCGGCGCCCAGTACGACACCTCGCCGCGCCGGGCGATCTCCCGCCGGAAGTTCACGCCCCAGACGCGCTCCCCGGCCGCCGTCGCGTAGCGGAGCTGGGAGAAGGGGATGCGGAGCTCCGCCGTCCACCCCAGCGAGTCCCGGCGCGCCGCCGCCTCCCACACGGCGTCCCACCCGGAGTCCTCGTCGGTGTCGTTGAAGAGGAGGACGTCGCGCTTCACCCCGCGCGGGTTCACCGCGAACAGGAAGCCGGTGCGGCCGTCGGCGTGGCTGTCCACCCCCACCGAGAACCAGTCGCTGTACACCTGCGTGTCGCGCCGGGTGAGCTGCCCCGCCACCGAGTCGGGAGCGGAGTCGTGCATCCGGGCCCCCACGTAGAGCGCGTCCGGGCCGTACAGCACCCGCACCTCGGTCCGCTCGCTGGCGGGCGCCCCGGAGCGCGGCGTCCGCTGCACGAAGCCGGTCACGGGCTCCGCCTGGGCCCAGGCCGCGTCGTCCAGGCGCCCGTCCACCGTGGGAGGTGCCCCCTCGATCCGCGCCGCCCGCGCGGTCGGCGCCGCCGCGGCGGGAGCGGATCCCTCCGCCGGGCCCTGCGCCCGCCCCGGGAGCGCCGCCAGGAGCAGCACGGCGCACGCCCATGGTGTCCATCTCCCCCAGCTCTGCATTGCCCGTTCTCCGGTTGTGCGGTTCGCGACGATCGTCGTCGTACGACGAGCTTCGTAGACGTAGGCCGGGAAAAGCCCCGCCGGTGCGGCGGGGCTCCTCCGGCAGCTCAGCTGCGGCCGACCTGGCTGCGCAGGAAGGCGGTGGCGACCTGGTTGTAGTAGGTGTCGGAAGAGATCGTCTCCACCGCCGCGGCGAAGGCGGCGCGGACCGCGCGGTCGGCGGGGAGACGGTCGACCGCGCTCATCAGCAGCGTGGCCTTGTCGCTGTCGGACTTCGTCTTCCCCACCGCCCGGAGCCACTGCACGGAGGCGTCGCGGGACTGCGGGAGCGCCGGGTTGCGCAGCACGGCGCCCAGCGCCTCCCGCCGGTCGCTGGAAGAGCCCATCCCCTCCACCACGTCCAGGTACTGCGGGAGCACCGATCCCAGCGCGGGGCTCTTCGCCGCCTTCCCCAGCACCTCGCGCCGGTCGCTGGACGAGTTCAGGCGCGCCGTGGAGCCCAGCGTCCGCTGCAGGGTGGGGGCGCTCCCTCCCCACTTCGCCACCAGGGCCAGGAGCACCTCGCGCCGGTCGGAGCTGGAGGGGATCCCGTCCAGCGCGGTGAAGAGCGCGGCCGGGGGCGCCTGGTCGTGCGGGAGCTCCCGCACCGCCTTCGCAAGCAGCTCCCGGCGGTCGCTCCCGGAGCTCACCGTACCGACGGCGCGCAGCCACTCGGGCCAGAACTCCGCCGTGCCCCCGTGCGAGCCGGCCAGGACGGAGAGCATCTCCCGCTTGTCGCTGCTCGAAGAGATCCCGGCGATCCCCTGCAGCAGCGCCCGCGTGTCCTCCGGCCGAAGGCGGCCGCTCCGCAGCGCCTCCTCGACGTAGACCTTGCGCACCGAGCCGCTCTCCAGCCGCGGGATCTCGGCGATCAGCGCGGAGACGCCGCGCTCCGCCAGGATCCGCTGGGCGCGCGCCTCGGCGCCGATGGAGGTGGTGCGCAGAATCTCCGGGAAGAACCGGTCGAGCCAGGGGCGCGCCTCGGCGAAGCTCCTCCGCTCCCCGTCCACGGTGTAGGTGCGGGTCATCCCGCCGCCGGGCGCGGCGCGCCACTCGGCGCGGTGCCGGGCGGAGCCCACCTGCTGCTGCACCGTCAGGTAGCCGTTCTCGGCGAGCCGCTCCACGTCCGGGGCATCCTCGCGGAGGGCGACCAGGCCCCCGGCGCGCACCTCGATCCCCTTCCTGGTGTCGATCCAGACGTGTTCGGTCTTCCCGTTCATGGAGATGACGCCGAGGACGTTCTGGTTTGACATGGTGCGGGTCTCCTGCGCGTCGCACGGAGCGGCGGTGAAGAAGGGGAGGAGGCAGAGCAGCGCGGCAGGTCGAATCGTCGGCATGGGAGGGCTCGGGTCAGGGTCGAAGGATGCTGGGACGCTCACTCGGGCTGCGCGGCCTGCTCGCGCAGCAGGGCGGAGAGCGCGCGGCGCCGCTCGGACGAGGAGGAGATGGACTCCGCCTGCCGGAGACGGCCGGCGAGCGAGGTGTCGTCCGCCGCGGGAGCGGCCGGCCGCGGCGCGGGCGCGCTCCGGGCCGGAGCTTCACCGGCGGGCGCCTCGCGGG
>DASYWD010000332.1 GCA_035936415.1 Longimicrobiaceae bacterium | reverse complement strand
AGGGTGGCGAGGAGGGGCGGCCGCGCAAGCGCACCGGCGGCGCCCCGGAGTGGGCGCCCAAGGGGGGGAAGAAGCGCCGGCCGTAGCACGGCGGCGGCTCCCCCGCCGCACCCGTCCCGACGCGCCCCCGCTCCACGCCGGAGCGGGGGCGCGTTGACACGTGCCTCCCCGCCCCGGTAGAATCGGCCTTCTACCGCCGCGCCCGCGGCACCCTCGTCTCCCACACACCGACCTGTCATGGAAGCCACGGAACGGCCCGGCTCGCCCCTGATGCGCGCGCTGGGGTTCATCGAGCGCGTGGGCAACGCCCTCCCGCACCCGGGAACCCTCTTCGCCGGGATGGCGCTCCTGGTGGTGGTGCTGTCGGGCGTCTTCGCGCAGTTCGACCTGGCGGTCACCCACCCCGGCACGGGGGAGGTCATCCGCCCGGTGAACCTCCTCTCCGTGGAGGGGCTGCACCGGATCCTGACCTCCATGGTCACCAACTTCACCGGCTTCGCCCCGCTGGGGACGGTGCTGGTGGCCATGCTCGGGATCGGGATCGCGGAGGCCAGCGGCGTCATCGGGACCTCGCTGCGGCTGCTGGTGCTCTCCGCGCCGGAACGGCTGCTCACCTTCGTGATCGTCTTCGCCGGGATCCTCTCCAACACCGCCAGCGAGATCGGCTACGTGCTCCTGGTGCCGCTGGCGGCGACCATCTTCCTGGCGGCGGGCCGCCACCCGCTGGTGGGGCTGGCCGCCGCCTTCGCGGGGGTGTCCGGCGGCTACAGCGCCAACCTGCTGCTGGGCACGGTGGACCCGCTGCTCGCCGGGCTCTCGGAGGAGGCGGCGCGGATCGTGGCCCCCACCTACGAGGTGAACGCCACCGCCAACTACTACTTCATGTTCGTCTCCACCTTCTTCATCGCCGCGGCGGGGACGTGGGTGACGGAGCGGGTGGTGGCGCCCCGGTTCGGCGAGTACCACGGGAGCGAGAAGGCGGAGGAGCTGCGGGGGCTGGACGCCGACGAGCGGCGCGGGCTGCTGTACACGGCCATCACCCTGGCGGTGATCACCGTGCTCCTCCTCTGGGGGACGGTGCCTGAGAACGGCTTCCTGCGCGACCCCGAGACGGGGAGCCTGCTGCGCTCGCCGTTCATGTCGGGGATCGTGGCGCTGATCTTCATCGTCTTCGGCGCGGCGGGGCTGGCGTACGGGATCGGCGCGAGGACCTTCCGCAACGACTCCGACGTGATGCGCGGGATGGGGAAGGCCATGGAGACGCTGGGCCTGTACCTGGTGCTCGTCTTCTTCGCGGCCCAGTTCGTGGCCTACTTCAACTGGACCAACCTGGGGCTGATCGTGGCCGTCAAGGGCGCGCAGCTCCTGTCCGCGGCCGGGCTGGGGGCCATCCCGCTGATGATCGGCTTCATCCTGGTGTCCGCCTTCATCAACCTGTTCATGGGGAGCGCCTCGGCGAAATGGGCGATCATGGCCCCCGTGTTCATCCCCATGTTCATGCTGCTGGGGTACACGCCGGAGCTCGTCCAGGCGGCGTACCGGATCGGCGACAGCACCACCAACATCATCTCGCCGATGATGACGTACTTCGCCCTGATCGTGGCCTTCGTGGAGCGGTACGACCCGAAGGCGGGGATCGGGACGGTGATCGCCACGATGCTCCCGTACACGGTGGCCTTCCTGGTGGTGTGGACGGTGATGCTGATCGTGTGGATGCTGCTGGGGATCCCGGTGGGGCCCGGGGCGGGGCTGTACATGGCGCGGTAGGCGCGATGCGCCGGCGGGTCCGGGCCGGGGACGGGCTCTGGGAGCTGGCGTCGGGGCTGGACCCGCTCGCAGGGGAGCCGGTGCGCTTTGACCGCGCCGGGGACGCGCGCCGCTTCGTCCGGCGGATCGCCGCCGAGGAGGGGACGGCCACGCTGCGCGAGCTGCTGGCCGCCGAGTCGCCCGGCGCGGGGATCCACCGGATGAGCGACGTGCAGGTGGTGGAGCGCCTGGCCGCGGAGATCGCGGCGGGCGCGGTCCGCGTC
>DASYWD010000331.1 GCA_035936415.1 Longimicrobiaceae bacterium | reverse complement strand
TCTCGCGCCTGCAGCCGGTGCAGCTACGGCGTCTGGGGGCAGGGCTGGGCGGCGACCCCGGCCCCGCGGTGGCGCGGGCGATCCGGCGTCTGACCTCGGGCGCCCGGCGGGTGGGGACCTTCCGGGAGCGCCGCCTGGGGCGCCGCTACCCCGTCTTCGCGGTGCGCGGCTACCGCCTGCTGGTGCGGCCGCTGGGGCCGCTGCAGGGGGAGATCCTCACCCTCGCTCCGCAGACCGCCGGCCCGGAGAAGGAGAGCGGCGAGGCCCCGCCCGCCGTCCCGCGGCGCCTGCGCGGCAGGGAGCGCGACCGGCTCCGCAGCGCCGCGCGGGCCGCCTACTTCCAGGCGTACCCCCGCCAGCGCGGCCGGGCGGTGGAGGTGCACCACCGCGTCCCCCTGGAGTGGAGCCATCTCTTCCCCGGCGCGGACCCCAACCGGCTCAGCAACCTGCAGGGGCTGTCGTCGCGCGACCACCTGCGCAAGGCGAGCGACCTGTGGACCGCCTTCCGCAACACGTACCAGCGCCGGCGGGAGGCGCCAAAGCCCGTGGACGTGCTCCGCTACGCCGCGGTGGTGGACCGCTCGCTCGCCCTCCCCTACCCGCTCTGAGGGCGTCATGCCGAACCGCGCCCCGTCCGCCGCCGCCGCGCTGGCCCACGCCCGCGCCGGCCGCACGCGCTTCGTGGAGGAGCTCAAGGAGCTGGTCCGCTTCCCCACCGTAGGCGCGCAGCCGGCGCACCGCGGCGACATGCGGCGCTGCGCCGCGTGGCTGGTGGCGCACCTGCGCGGCATCGGCCTGCGGGCGGAGACGGTGGAGACCGGCGGCCACCCCCTGGTGCTGGCGCGCTGGAGCGGCGCGCCGGGGCGGCCCACGCTGCTGGTGTACGGGCACTACGACGTACAGCCCGCGGAGCCGCTGGGGGAGTGGACCTCGCCCCCCTTCGAGCCCGTGATCCGCGGCGCCGACCTCTTCGGCCGCGGCGCGTGCGACGACAAGGGGCAGCTCTGGGCCCACGTCAAGGCGCTGGAGTGCTGGCTTCGCGGCGCCGGCACGCTCCCGGTCAACGTGGTCTGCGTGCTGGAGGGGGAGGAGGAGACGGGGAGCGTGGGGATGCTCCGCTGGCTCCGCGCAGAGGGCGGGACGCTGCGCGCGGACGCCGCCCTGATCTCCGACATGCGGATGCGCGGCCCGGGGATCCCCGCCATCACCTACGCCATGCGCGGGGCGCTCAGCGCGGAGCTGGAGGTCCGGGGGCCGGCGGTGGACCTGCACTCCGGCAACTTCGGCGGGGCGGTCCACAACCCGCTGCAGGCGCTCTGCGAGATCGTCTCCCGGCTGCACGACGCGCGCGGGCGCGTCGCCGTGCCCGGCTTCTACCGCCGCGTGCGGGAGGTGGACGCGGAGGAGCGGGCGTACATGGCCCGCGTGGGTCCCTCCGACGCCGAGATCCTGCGCGACGCCCGGGCCGCGCGCGGCTGGGGCGAGCGGGGGTACACGCTCTACGAGCGCACCGCGCTCCGCCCCTCGCTTTCGGTGAACGGAATCGTCGGCGGGTACGCGGGGGAGGGCGCCAAGGCGGTGATCCCGGCCCGCGCGACGGCCAAGCTCAGCTTCCGCCTGGTGCCGGACCAGGACCCGGCGGAGGTGGCCCGGCTCCTCCGCGAGCACGTGGCCCGCCTCGCCCCGCCCACCGTGCGCGCCGCGGTGCGCACGGTCTTCGGCGCGCACCCGGCCCACGTGGAGCGGCGCCACCCCGTGCTGCGCGCCGCGGCTGCCGCGTTCCGGGAATCGTTCGGGCGGGAGCCCGTGTTCCTCCGCTCCGGCGGAACCATCCCGGTGGTGAGCGCGCTGGGGGAGACGCTGGGCGTCCCCGTGGTGCTGGCCGGGCTGGCGCTCCCCGACGACCGCCTGCACGGCCCCGACGAGAAGTTCCACCTTCCCAACCTGTACCGCGGGATCGACGCCTCCATCCGCTTCCTGGCCCGCCTGGGCGCGGGCGGGCGCGCCCGCCCGCGCCGACCGACCTCTCACGCTGGAGCCATACCATGAGCGAGACCAAACCCCACCCGGGCGGGTGCGGCTGCGGCTGCGGAAGGTGCGGGAGCCGCAGGGCCGAGAGCGGGCGCTGGTACCGTCGGGGGGGTGCGATCGTCGTGCCGCTGGACGGCGGGCGCGCCCCTCGCGCGCCTGGCCCGCAGCGGGAGGTGGCGGCGACCGGCCCGGGCGGGGTGATCGATTCCCGCATCGACGTGCACGCCCAGTACGCGCTGCTGCGCATGGCGAAAGGCGCCCCCGCCGCGCGCGGTGACGGCGCGGGGATGCTGGCCGCGGTGAAGGCCGGACGGCTGGCAGGGATCTACAAGGAGGACCAGCAGGTGCCCGCGGTGCGGGCCAGGGCGCTGGGGATGGGGTGGTGGCAGCTCGTCCCCGGTGGTGAGGACGCCGTCCTCGTCCTCGACCCGGGGGACCCGGGGGGTGGACCACCCCTGATCGCCTTCCGTGACCGGGTGCGCTCCGATCCGACCCGCCTGGACGCCGCGCTTCGCAGGGCCTGGGGGAGCTTCCTGAAGCTCAGGGCATCCACGCCGGCCATCGGCCGCTGCCCCGTTCCGGGCGGAGGTGGGGTCCAGGCCGAGGCGCTCTCCGCCAGCCGGGCCGGAGCCGTCGTAGCCAACATCGTCCCCCGGGTGTTCTGCAACCTCAACGGGGGGACGGGAACGGCGTGCAAACAGAAGGTCGTGGTCGCCACGACCTTCAAGGGCTACGTCGCCCTGGTCCGCCGGGCCGAGGCGGCGCTCGCCAAGTGCGGGCACACGGACGCGGAGCAGCGGCTCCACGTGCTCACCGGCATCTACTACGGCACGGGTTGGAGCCGCGACTTCGACGTGGAGAAGAGCCCGGTGCGGAACGCCGCGTTCCAGGGCTTCCTCGCCAAAGCGTACGGCTCCGGGGACGATCCCCGCAGCTGCCTGGGGTGCGGGCTCTTCCTGTCCCTGAAGCGGAGCGGAGACGCGGGGGGGGTGGACATGGGGCACGTGCTGATCGGGATGAGTGCCCGCATGCGGTTCCTTTCCCGCGTCCCGGCGTTCCCGGGTACGGGCTCCACCGGGCTGGAGATCACCACCTGGGTGGGGGACCTGGGAGGGGCGGCCGCCCGGCTGGCCATGGACCGCGTCAAGGCGCCGATGACACCCGCAAGCAAGTACTTCAGGGGCAGGGACTACGGGGCGACGTCCAACCTGGAGGGGGACGTGGCCGCGTACGTCGTGGCGGCGAAGCCGTCCACCAGTGTTGGTGCGCCCAACATTCCCTCCTCCGGCTCCGTCGCCGACGCTCTGGACGCGTTCTTCGTCAAGGGAACCGGGCGCGCCGCCCGGTGCCGGAGCTTTCTCGCCATGCTGGGCGGCACCTTTTCCGGGGGGAAGCTGACCAACCGCAAAGCGGTGCGGGCGACGATGGCCGCCAAGCTGTCCGCCTTCGGGCTGATGTACATGGTCAACTTCCTCCGCCAGCGCGGACGCAGCCTCGGCATCGTCGTCCTTGCGAAGCCACTGCTGGGGAGGGCGGCAGAGGACGTGGCGGACCTGTTCATCGACAAGCTGCTGAAGTGCAAGCTCTAGCGAGGAGGGCTCCCCGATGGTCATCGACTGCCACTGCCACGCGGGCAAGGGGGACGGGCTCACCGGCCCCTGGGACACCGACGCCCCACTGGAGGGCTACCTGCGCTGGGCCGCCGAGGCGGGGATCGGGCGGACGGTGGTGTTCGCCGCCTTCCACTCCGACTACGCCGTCGCCAACCGCGAGGTGGCGCGCATCGTGGCGAGCCGCCCGGACCGCCTGTGGGGCTTCGCCTTCGTGCACCCGCTGCGCGACCGCGGCCGGGTGGCGGAGCTGGTGCGCGAAGCGGTGGAGCGCTACGGCTTCCGCGGCATCAAGGCACACCGCCACGACGCGCGCCTGACCCGCGAGGTGTGCGAGGCGGCACGCGCCTTCGGGGTTCCCGTCCTCTACGACGTCATGGGCGAGGTATCCCAGGTGGAGCTGCTCGCCACGGAGTACCCGGACGTGCGCTTCATCATCCCCCACCTGGGAAGCTTCGCGGACGACTGGCGCGCCCAGAGAGCGCTGATCCCCCTCCTGGAGCGCCACCCGCACGTGTACACCGACACTTCGGGCGTGCGGCGCTTCGACATCCTGCAGGAGGCGGTTCGCCGCGTCGGCGCCCGCAAGTTCCTCTTCGGCTCCGACGGGCCCTGGCTGCACCCCGGTGTGGAGCTCGCCAAGGTCCGCGCGCTGCACCTCCCCCCCGCCGAGGAGCGCCTGGTCACCGGCGGCAACCTCCTCCGCCTGCTCCGCCCCCGGCGACGCCGGCCGCTCCGC
>DASYWD010000330.1 GCA_035936415.1 Longimicrobiaceae bacterium | reverse complement strand
GCTTCGGCCATGGCCCCGGCGTCGGGGAAGCGCTCCTCCGGGCGGATCCGCAGCGCGCGCTCCAGCACCGCGCGCAGCTCGGCCGGGGCCGCCGCCCAGCGCCCGCGGACCGGGAGGGGGACGTCCTCGCCGGCGCGAATCCGCTCGCGGTCGTCGTCCTCGAAGGGCCGCTCCCCCGCGAGCAGCTCGTAGCCGATGAGCCCCAGCTGGTACACGTCGGAGGCAGGGGTCATCACCCGCGCGCCGCGGAGCTGCTCCGGGGAGGCGTAGGCGGGGGAGTAGGCCACCATCCCGGTGCGGGTGAGGTCGTGCGCCGGCTCGGCCTCCAGCGGCTTGGCGATGCCGAAGTCCAGGAGGCACACGGACTCGATCTCCTCCCCGCCGGTCAGGAACACGTTGGCGGGCTTCACGTCGCGGTGCACCAGCCCCACCCGGTGTCCGGCCGCCAGCCCCCGCGCGGCCTCCCGGAGGACGCGCACGGACTCGGGAAGGGAGAGCCCCCCGGCCGCGGCGGCCTCCTTGAGGTCGCGCCCCTGCAGGAGCTCCATGACGATGAAGTCCAGGTCGAGCTCGGGGTCGGTGCCGTAGTCGTAGATCTGCACCACGTTGGGGTGGTGCGGGATGCTCGCGGCGGCGGCGGCCTCGCGCCGGAAGCGCGCGCGCAGGTCGGCGCGGGCGTCGCCCCCGCCCGCGGGGAGGCTCACCACCTTCACCGCCACCGGACGGCCCAGGTTGCGGTCCACGGCGCGGTAGACGACGCTCATCCCGCCGCTCCCGATCAGCTCCCGGACCTCGTAGCGCCCCGCCAGGGTCCGCCCCTGGAGCAGCCGCTGGTACGCCTGTGTCATCGGTCCCTCCCGGCCGGAGCGGCGGGGAGGAGCCCGCGCTCCGCCCCGCCCTGCGTCGTTCGGCTCATCCGCGCCCGGCGGTGTCGGCGCGGCTCCGCGCCGAAGGCCGTCCGGCGGTGGCGGTGTCGGAGCGGGTGTCCCGCGCGGCCGCGCCGCCGGTGCGGGTGTCGCGGAACTTCACCGGCGTCCCCTTGGCCACCCGCCTGCTCAGGAAGAGCGCGTCCCAGTTGGTGAGGCGGACGCACCCGGCCGAGGTGGTGTAGCCGATCGTCTCCGGGGCCTTGGTCCCGTGGATCCCGTAGTGCGGCTCCGACAGGTCCATCCACACCACGCCCACGGCGTTGTTGGGGCCTGCAGGGATCATCGCCTCCGGCTTGTCGTCCGGGACGTGCGCCAGGATCGACGGCTGGTAGTGCCAGGTCGGGTCCTCGGTTACGGAGACGATCCTGAAGTCGCCCTGCGGCGAGGGGTCGTACGAGGAGCCCAGGGTGGACGGGAAGTGGTACAGGATGCGCCCCTGGGCGTCCAGCGCGTGCACGAAGCTTCCCTGGCCGGACACCTCGATCCGCGCCACCTGCCCCTGCGCGCGGAACTCGGGGTCGCGCACGTTGGGGACCTGGATGGTCTGTCCGGCGCGGAGCGAGTCCAGCTTCGCGGCCGGGTTCAGCTTCTCCAGCAGCTCGGGGGAGACGTGGAAGGTCTCGCTCAGCTTCTCGGAGAGCGACTCGTAGCAGGTGCACTCCATCTTCGCGATCTGGTAGATCGCATCGTCGCCCTCGGGGAGGTCCACGAAGGGCCCCTTCACGTCCTCGGCGGTGAGGGTGTGCGCGCGGACGAGCTGCGCGGGCGCCCCGGCGAGCTGCACCAGCCGCGCGAAGGTGACGCTGTCCATCCGCGCCGTGGCGGGGAGCCCCTCGCGCTTCTGCAGCCAGTACACGGCCTTGGCGGTGTTCTTCCCCCAGCGCCCGTCGATCACCCCCGGCGAGAAGAGCGCGCGGTCCAGGAGGATCTGCGTGCGGAGCACGGTGGGACCGGCGACGTCGCCGTGCACGGGGAGGTGGACGGGCCCGCCGTTGACGCTGCGCGGGGTGATCTGCTCCCACTTCTCGGGGTTGCGCGCGGCGTCGCCCGCCGCGGCGGAGTCCAGCTGCACCACGGACTGCCAGGAGGCGTCCAGCCGCCCGCGCTCCAGCTCTTCGCGGGTGAGGCCGCGCTCGTCGCCCCAGTAGGGCGCGGCGGGCCGCGGGGTGCTGGCCCGGGCGACGCCGCGCTGCGACTGGGCGCGAGCCTCCGGCTCCTCGTCGCCGCCGCACGCGGCGAGCACGAGCAGGGCGGCGGGGATGTATGCGAATCGACTCATCTGGTTGTCCGGTTTCGCGTTGCACTGCGCATCGGGTGTGCCCGCGTCGTGCAAGCGGTATGCCCGGTGGGAAACTCCTGCGGGGGCGCGGGCCGGCGGGTCCGCGGGCGCGCGGCCCGGGCGGGGAGGGTGCGTCGAGAGGGGCGGACGGGTTGACGGGGAGGGGGAAAACTCCGAAATTTCGGGGTGCGCCGGGTCGGCCCTTCCGGGGGCGGGCGCGGTGCGGGGAGGGTTGGCAGAACGGCTATTGCACCGGTCTTGAAAACCGGCGTCCGAAAGGACTTCTGGGTTCGAGTCCCAGGCCCTCCGCTGGCCCCCGTGGCGCGCCCGTCGCCGCGGGGGCGTCCTTCTGCAGGCCGCCGTCCGCCACCCATCGCACCCTGCGCCATCATGCCCGGACCCCGGGAGGCGGCGTACACGCCGCGCCACGTCTTCAGCCGCAGCCGCATCCTCGCCTGGAGCCACCGCAGCCGCTTCCGGCGCGCCCGGATGCTCGTGCGCCCGTACGCGGGCGGGCGCCTGCTCGACTACGGGTGCGGCGACGGACTCTTCCTGGAGATGGTCCGGGACCTGTTCCCGGAGCGGGTCGGCACCGACGTGTGGGAGGCCCAGCTCGACGAGTGTCGTGAGCGGTACGCCGGCGACGCGGGGGTCTCCTTCCTCTCCCCGGCCGCCCTCGGGGCGGAGCACGACGGCGCCTACCCCGTGGTCACCTGCATGGAGGTGCTGGAGCACTGCCCGCCCGCGGAGCTGGAAGGGGTGCTCCGCGACCTGGCGCGGCTGGTGTCGCCCGGGGGGGTCGTGCTGGTCAGCGTCCCGGTGGAGCTGGGGCTCAGCCTCGCGCTGAAGCACTCCGTTCGCCTGGCGGCGTCGCTGCGCGGGCTGGGGCCGTACCGGGATCCCAACGAGCTGTACCGCCCCGGCGAGTTCCTGCGCATGGTCTTCGCCGGGGAGCGGACGTCGATCCCGCGGCCGGTCTACTGGTACGGACAGCACGGCCACAAGGGCTTCAACTGGCGCAGCCTGAGGGCCAGGCTTGCGCAGACGTTCGTGGTGGAGGACGTCTCGTTCTCGCCCCTCCCGCCCCTGCGCGGCGTGCTCAACAGCCAGGTCTGGCTCCGCTGCAGCCCGCGTCCGCACTAGCAGCCGCGTTCTTCCCCATGCGGCACCGGGCTTCCCGGGCCGCTCCACCCTCCAGCGCAGCATCCTCCGCATGGCCGTCCTCGTTCCCGCCCGCGGCAGCGAGCCCACCGACCCGGTCCGGGTCCGGGCTTTCGCCGCCTTCTTCAAGCGCTACATGAGCATCTCCTCCGTGGTGGCGGCGGCCCTGCCGATCCCCGTCACGGCGTTCGGGGTCATTCCCACGTACGGCGCCCACACCGGGCTGCTGTCGGCCTACACCTCGCTCTTCTGCTTCCTGGCGCTGGCGTTCATCTTCTACTCGCGCCACCAGTTCGCGCGGGTGATGTTCTCGGAGACGGTGTCCGGCAGCGCGCTGCTGAGGGCCGGGGCGTGGCTGCACCGCACGCTCGTCCAGCTCCTCCCCCTGGTGCTGATCGTCGGCTCGGCGTTCTGCCTGTACCGGTACCATTCGCTCCTGGACCTGTCCGTGGCGGCGGCCCACCCGGAGGAGGGCTCTCCGCTCGCGGGTACGCCGCTCGACCAGATCCCCCTCGGCACGGAGCTGGTGCTCTACTACATCGGGATCTTCGTCTGCGCGGAGGCGGCGTTCATCGTCATGGCGATCCGGGAGTACCTGCAGGACCTGGTCGGCCTTTCCGAGCAGGACCTGATCTTCGGCCGTGAAGCAGAGGATGCTGCGGAGCGGCGCCCCGACGGGCAGCCGATGATCGCGGCGGTGGGGTGACCGGGCGAGGTCACTCCGGTCAGCCCGCCTGCGCGCTGGGCATCGGCCGCGGGGACCCTGGGGAAGCCGCGCCGCCCGCCGGTGCGAACCGCCGCGCGAGCACCTCGCCGACCTCCCGGAGCGGATAGTGCTCGGGATCGAGCAGGTACTGCTGTACGCCGCCGTCCAGGGCCGCGACCAGGGCGCGCGCCTCCGTGGCCGGGTCGCCCGCGCCGGCTCCGGCGAGGAGCGCGGCGATCCTCGGCTCGAGCGCGGCCCAGTGGGCCGGTACGTCCCGCCCGAGCTCAGCGAGCACGTCCGGCTGCATCCGGAGCTGGTACACGAACCGCCAGGTGAGCGGATCCGCGCGCACGAGGCCGAGTGCGGCGTCGACCAGCCTGCGCAGGCGATCCGCCGATGGGCCGTCTCCGTCCGCCGCCTCCAGGGTGCGCTGCACCTGGCCCATGCTCCGCTCGAAGATGGCGCGGAGCAGCTCCCGCTTCGCCGGAAACCAGTTGTACATCAGGCTGCGCGAGACGCCGGCCTCCGCGGCGATCCGCCGTACCGATGCGCCGGTGTAGCCGTGGCGGGCGAACATCGCCAGCGCGCTCTGCACGATGTCCTCCCTGTGGTTTGCACTCTTGGGCTGCGAGCCCTCCGCTGAGCGCGTCATCTGCTCCTCCGGGTTGCGCATTTTCCGTCCTCTGAAGCCGGAGGACGTCGACCAGCTGAGCAGGGGCGCAACCCGGGTGCCTGCCGGCCGGGACGCGCTATTCCCTTACGGCTGCAGGCTTTGCGCGATGCCGGGAGGTGGGCGGGGAAGGCGGAGGTGGCTCGATTCGAGACATCGCGTTCCGCCTTGCTACAGCAGATGTTTTCTGTCTATCTACAAACCTGTCCCTAACTTATAGGCCGAGCCCTGCCAGCGTTTGAGGGTGGTGGCGCTCCAGCGGCGGCTCGCGTGAGGACGAGAGTGCCCCAGCCGCGCCGGATCGGGGCACTCTCGCCCATGTGGACCCTGGCGTGCGGGCAGGCCTTGCATTTTGAAATTAACGATGCGAATATAACCGGACGCATCCTGTGAGAGGAGGCCCTCCCGCGCTGGCTCGGGGCCGCCACGTACCCCAGAGGAAAGGCAGAGACCATGGCGAAGATCGAGGCAGAGGTCGCGACGGAGAGCGCCGTTCAGCTCCGGGGCATCGACCACGTGGAGATGTGGGTCGGGAATGCCTTTCAGGCGGCCCACTTCTACCGCACGATCTTCGGCTTCCGGCCCATCGCGCGGGCGGGCCTCGCTACCGGGGTCCGCGACCGCGCCTCCTTCGCGCTGGAGCAGGGCGGGGTACGGCTGGTGGTGAGCAGCGGGCTGGAGCCGGACGGCGCCATCGCGCGGCACGTGCACCGGCACGGAGACGGCGTGCGCGACGTGGCCTTCACCGTGGACGACGTGGAGCAGGCGTTCGAGGCTGCGGTCTCGCGCGGCGCCACTCCGATCATGGAGCCCACAGCCTACGCCGACGAGCACGGCCGGGTGGTCAAGGCCACCATCGGCGCCTTCGGCGACACGGTGCACTCCTTCATCCAGCGCGGCGACTACGCCGGGCGCTTCGTCCCGCACTTCCAGCCCGTGGACCACATGGGCCCGGCGGCGGCGGTCGGGCTCCTGGCCGTGGACCACGTCGCCGTCAGCCTGGAGGAAGGCGACCTGGACGCCATGGTGGACTTCTACACCCACGTGCTCGGCTTCCACCAGTCCAAGCACGAGATGATCTGGACCGAGCGGAGCGCGATGAACTCCAAGGTGGTGGAGGATCCCACCGGGACCATCAAGTTCCCCATGCAGGAGCCCGCCCCGAGCAAGGGCAGGTCGCAGGTCGAAGAGTACCTGGACTTCCACAAGGGCGCCGGGAGCCAGCACGTCGCCTACCTCACGGACGACATCTTCTCCGCCGTGCGCTCGCTGCAGCAGGACGGCATCAGGTTCCTGCGGGTCCCACAGACCTATTACGACGCGCTCGAGGCCCGGATCGGGCCGGTCGATCCCGGCGACATGGCGGCGGCCCGCGAGCTGGGGGTGCTGATCGACCGCGAGGAGGAGGGGGTCCTGCTCCAGACCTTTACGGAGCCGCTGGAGGGCCGCCCCACCTTCTTCGTGGAGGTGATCGAGCGGCGCGGCGCCCACGGCTTCGGCGCCGGGAACATCAAGGCGCTCTTCGAGGCGCTGGAGGCCGAGCAGGCGCTCCGGGGCAACATCTGACCCTCCGCACATGACCGCCACGGCCACGCCCGCCGCGGAGGCCCCGGAGCTCGCCCTCTGGGCCCGCGAGATCCGCCCCTCTGCACTGCAGACCATGCTCGCCCGCAGCGCCGAGCCGGGCGTGCTGTCGCTCGCGCTGGGGCTTCCCGCCCCGGAGCTGTTCCCGGCCGCCGGGCTCGCCGAGGCCTCCGCGCGTGTGCTGGCGCGGGACGCCGCCGCGCTGCAGTACTCGCCGCCCTTCCTCCCCCTCAAGCACCAGGTGGTGGAGCTGATGCGGCGGCGCGGGGTGGAGTGCGCCGTCGAGCAGGTGTTCCTCACGGCGGGCGGGCAGCAGGGGATGAGCCTTCTCACCCGGATCCTGCTGAACCCCGGGGGGAAGGTGCTCACCGAGCGGCTCTGCTACACCGGGTTCCAGCAGGCGGTGGAGCCCTTCCGGCCCGAGGTGCTCACCGTCCCCACCGACCTGGACACCGGGATCGACGTGGACGCGGTGGAGGCGCTCCTCGCGGCGGGGGAGCGCCCGGCGCTGATCTACGTCGTCACCGACGGGAGCAACCCGCTGGGGGTGAGCGTCAGCGCGGAGAAGCGGCGCCGGCTGGTGGAGCTGGCCAGTGAGCACCGCGTCCCGCTGCTGGAGGACGACGCCTACGGCTTCTTCCAGTACCTGGACGACCCCCTGCCTCCCCTGCGGGCGCTGGACGACCGCTGGGTGCTCTACATGGGCACCTTCTCCAAGATCTTCGCGCCCGCGCTCCGCGTGGGGTGGCTGGTGGTTCCGGAGGCGCTGGTCCGTCCGCTCGCGATCGTCAAGGAGGCCACGGACATCAACACCAGCACCTTCACCCAGCGGGTGATCTCCGCCTTCATCGCCGAGGGGCGCCTCCCCGCGCACCTGGACGCGCTGCGTCGCGAGTACGGCGCCCGGCGCGACGCGATGGACGCCGCGCTCCGCGAGCACCTGGGGCACGTGGCTCGCTGGCGGACCCCCACCGCCGGCGTGTTCACCTGGGTGGAGCTCCCCGACGGGACCGACGCCACCGCGCTCCTGGCGACCGCGCTGGACACCGAGGGCGTGGCGTTCTTCCCGGGGAGCGCCTTCGCTGTGGGCAGCGACGGGCACGCCTCCCACTGCCTGCGGCTCAACTTCTCCCATTGCGGCCCCGAGCGGATCCGCGAGGGGGTGGCCCGCCTGGGGCGGGTGGTGCGGGAGGCGTGCGCCTGATGGGGAGCGCGGCGGAGGCCTCGCCCGCGGCCGAGGTGTTCCCCATCGAGCGGCTGCGGGAGTTCTCGGAGGGGGTGTTCCGCTCGTGCGGCCTTCCGGGCCAGGACGCGCGGCTCGCCGCGGACGTCCTCGCCACCGCGGACCTGCGGGGGATCGACACCCACGGGGTGGCGCGGCTGGGACAGTACCACGAGATGTTCCGGCGCGGATGGATCAACCCCCGCCCGGAGCTGCGCATCGTCCGCGAGCTGCCGGGGACGGCCACAGTGGACGGCGACAACGGGCTGGGGCTGGTGGTGGGCCCCCGCGCCACCGGCATCGCCATGGAGAAGGCGGAGGCGGTGGGGTGCGGCTCCGTCGCCGTGCGCAACAGCAATCACTTCGGGATCGGCGAGTACTACGCGCTCCAGGGGCTCCCGCGCGACCTGATCGTGTGGGCCATGACCAACTCGCCGCCCCAGGTGGCGCCGCTCTGGGGCGCCGAGCGGATGCTGGGGACGAACCCCATGGCGATCGCCTTCCCGGCCGGCGACGAGCCGCCGGTGGTGATCGACGTCACCACCAGCGCCATGGCGTTCGGCAAGGTGGAGCACGCGGCACGCAGGGGGGAGCGGATCCCGGAGGGGTGCGCGACCGACCGCGAGGGGCGGCCGACCACCGACCCGCGCGAGATGCTGGACGGCGGCGCCCTCCTCCCTCTGGGCGGCGACTTCGCCCACGGCGGCCACAAGGGGTACTGCCTCGCCACCCTGGTGGACATGCTCTCCGCCGTGCTCAGCGGGGCCAACTGGGGGCCCTTTCCGCCGCCCTTCCCGGCGGACCTCCCGGCCCCGGCGCGCTCCGTGGGGAAGGGGGTGGGGCACTTCTTCCTGGCGCTGCGGATCGACGGCTTCATCGACCCCGACGAGTTCCGGAGCCGGGCCGACGACTGGATCCGCACCATCCGCGGCACCCGCCCCGCGGCGGGCACCCCGGGGCCCATGATCCCCGGCGAGCCCAACCGGCGCGCGGAGGAGAGGCGCCGCGCCGAGGGGGTGCCGGTGATCGCCGCGGTGGTGGAGGAGCTGCGGCGTCTCTCCGCCCGGACCGGCGTCGCCTTCGACTGACGCCGCCTCAACATGTTGCGGGTATTTCACGACAGCCGGGGGTTGCGAACTCGGTAGAGGGAGCGTAACTTTGGCGCTCCCGGTGGGCAAAAGTCCCGGTACGCACGTTTACATCCGGCCAGGATGGTGGGCGCCGCGAGCCCGCTGCGGCCCCGAACGGTGGAAGGAAGTGAACCAGGCAGCGAAGTCCGCCCTCGTCGTCGATGCAGACCGCCCCGGGCCGGGGGTGCGCCTGCGGCTCTTCTGCCTTCCCTACGCCGGGGGGGGCGCAGCCGTGTACCGCGAGTGGGGACGCCTGGTGCCGCCCGAGGTGCAGCTCCTCCCCGTGCACCTCCCGGGGCGGGGGAACCGCTTCGGCGAGCCGCCGGTGACCCGTTCCGACGCACTGGTGGAGCGGCTGGCGGAGGAGCTGGATCCGTTCCTGGACCTCCCCTTCGCCCTGTTCGGGCACAGCATGGGGGCCATGCTGGCCTTCGAGCTGACCCGGCGCCTCCGGGCGCGGGGAGGGCCGCGCCCCGAGATCCTCCTGGTTTCCGGACGCCGGGCCCCGGACCGGCCCAGCGGGAAGCGCCCGCTGCACGCCCTGCCGGAGAGCGAGTTCCGGGACGAGCTGAGGGGCCTGAACGGCACCCCGGACGAGATCCTGGAGCACCCGGAGCTGATGGAGCTGTTCTCGCCCATCCTGCGGGCCGACTTCGAGCTGTGCGAGACGTACGCGCTCCGCGAGGAGGAGCCGCTCGACCTCCCCATCTCCGCCTTCGGGGGGCTGGAGGACACGGACGTCGGCCGCGACGACCTCCTCGCCTGGCGGAAGCACACCTGCGCTCCCTTCAGGCTGCGCATGTTCCCCGGCGGACACTTCTTCCTGAGCGGGGCGCGCACCCAGCTCGTGCACGCCGTGTCCGAGGACCTGATGCGCCTGGCGCTCCGCTGAGGAGCGGGGCTCCACCGCAACCACCCCTGGACGAGCCATGAAGCTGCCGCCGGCGCTCCTCGAGAACTGGATGCGCGACTACTACTTCGACACCGACCTCGACCTCGGGAGCAGCGGCGTCGACGACTTCACCATGGTGGACCTCCGCCGGCTGCTGGGGCTCACCGAGGCCGACTTCGACCGCGTGGTCTTCGCCGACAGCATGTCGCTGGGCGGGGAGGGGCTGCGCCGCGCCCTGGCCGACCGGTGGCTGGGGGGCGACACGTCGCGCGTCATGGCCACCCACGGCTCCAGCGAGGCCAACTTCCTCCTGGACCACGCGCTCCTCCGGCCGGGCGACGAGGTGGTGGTGCTGGACCCCTGCTACCCCCAGCTCTTCGCCATCGCCGAGGCGCTCGGGTGCACCCTCAAGCAGTGGCCGCTCCGCTGGGAGAACGGCTTCGTCCCGGACGTGGAGGAAGCGAAGCGCCTCATCGGCCCGCGCACGCGGATGGTGGTGGTCAACTTCCCCCACAACCCCACCGGCGCGACGCTCGCCCCGGAGCAGCAGGACGAGCTGATCGCCGCGTGCGAGCGGGTGGGCGCCTACCTGCTCTGCGACAACGCCTTCCAGGAGCTCGTCCACGACGGCCCGCCGCTCCCCGAGCCGGTGCTCCGGTACGAGCGCGCCATCTCCACCGGCACCTTCTCCAAGGCGTACGGGCTCCCGGGGCTGCGGGTGGGGTGGTGCTTCGCCGCACCGGAGGTCCTGGAGCAGATGGTCCGGGTCCGCGACTATGTCACGCTGCACCTCTCGCCGCTGGTGGAGATGATCGCCGAGCGCGCGATCGACGGGGCCGACCGGCTCCTGGCGGAGCGCCTGGGGCTGGCGCGGATGAACCGCGAGGTCGTGGCGGAGTGGGTCGAGGACCACGCCGACTTCGTGGAGTGGGTGCCGCCCCGGGGTGGCGTCGCCGCCTTCCCCCGGCTCCACGCGGTGCCGGACGTGGAGGCGTTCTGCCACCGTCTCGCCCAGGAGCAGCGGGTGCTCCTGGTGCCGGGGAGCTGCTTCGGCCACCCGCAGCACGTACGGCTGGGGTTCGGCCGCTCCACCCGGGTGCTGGAGGAGGGCCTCGCCCGTCTCTCGCACCTGCTGCAGGGAACCGCGGCGCCCGCGCTGGTCTGAGGCGCTGCCCACACACGTCCACAATCGGAGAGACCGTCATGTCCAAGGTGGTGCTGAGCGGCGACGAGATCGAGGCCATCCGCAGCCTCCTCGGCGAGGTCGCCGGGCGCTACGGATCCCCCGAGGACCCGGAGTTCCTGCGGCAGGCCGACGTGTTCGCGCACGAGCTGCCGCGCCGCGTCCGCGCCGCGCTGCGCGAGTTCCGGCTCACCGAGCCGAAGGGCGCGCTCCTGGTGGTCTCCGGCTACCCGGTGGACCAGGAGAAGGTCGGCCCCACGCCGAAGCACTGGAGGGAAAAGGACCCCGCGAACCGGACCACGGAAGAGGAGATGCTCCTCGTCCTCCTGGGCTCGCTCCTGGGCGACGTGATCGGCTGGTCCACCCAGCAGGACGGCCGGATCGTCCACGACATCTTCCCCATCCAGGGGCACGAGCACGAGCAGCTGGGGAGCGGAAGCGAGGAGCTCCTCACCTGGCACACCGAGGACGCCTTCCACCCGTATCGGGGCGACTACCTGGGGCTGATGTGCCTCCGCAACCCGGACGGCGTCCCCACCACCTTCGCCTCGCTGGAGCGGGTGCTCCTCACCCCGGAGCAGGTCCGCGTCCTTTCCGAGCCGCACTTCACCATCCGCCCGGACGAGTCGCACCTGGCGAAGAACCGCGGCAAGCAGAACGGCCGCTCCCCCGAGGAGGAGGCGCTGCTGCAGCGCGCCTACGCCAGGATCGAGCAGATGTGGAGCTCGCCGGAGAGGGTCGCGATCTTCTCGGGCGGCGGCGACTCGCCCTACCTGCGGCTGGATCCGTACTTCATGGACCCGGTCCGCGACAACCACGATGCGCAGGCCGCGCTCGACGAGCTGATCCGCCAGGTGGACTCCGTCATCGAGGACCAGGTGCTCGGTCCCGGCGACTTCATCTTCGTGGACAACTACAAGGCGGTGCACGGCCGAAAGCCGTTCCGGGCCCGCTACGACGGGACGGACCGCTGGCTCAAGCGGGTCAACATCACCCGCGACCTGCGCAAGTCGCGCGACGTCCGCCTCACGCCGGACTCCCGCGTCATCCACTGACGCGCGCCGCGCCCCACCGCCCCCCTCGCGGCCCCGAGCACGCCGGGGCGGTCCGGCGGACGTCCGCGCACATGCATCGAGGAGGTTTCGAATGGCGATCGACCAGGGCACGCGGGGACTCGCCGAGCCGGCGCCGGCACCCGCGTCGAGCGGGCCATTGCACGACCGGGGGGTGCGGAGCGCTCCCCCCGCCGCGGCGGCTCCGCTCTCCCGCGAGGCGAAGCGGGTCCGCGATGGGCTGGGGCTCCCCATCACGGCCCTCCCCGGCGTGGAGCGGGAGGGCCGCGCCTACCTGCACGACCACTCGGAGGCGCTGAACCGGCTGATCGTGGGCGAGGCATCGGAGGCGGGGATCTGGCGCTTCCTGCGGGCGCACCTCCCCGCGGACGCCTTCGCGGCGCTGCGGGGCCGCGCGCGGGTGGCGTTCTCGCCGCTCTGGGAGCGCGACGAGCTGAAAGCGCTGGAAGGGCGCGACCTGGCCGGGCTGGAGGCGGAGTGGAAGGCGCGCATCGCGGCGCACCCGCGCTGGTCGGCGGTGTCCGCGGTGATCCGCGACCGCGGCGACTACGCGGCCATCTGGCGCGACATCCTGGGCGGCGACTTCGATCTGCGCGGCCGCGGCGCGGAGTACACGCGGGGGATGGAGGCCTTCCAGGCGAGCCGCTGGCTGGGTGCGCGCACCCTCCTGGAGCTGCTCGGCGCGCGCGGCGGGGATCCCGGGATCTTCCTGGACGTGCTGGGGGGAGACGGCTACGTCTGGCGGCTGCTGGAGGCGGAGAAGGGGGTCGCGGACACGCGGCTGGTGATCGTGGAGGACGACCACCTCTTCTTCGGGGAGGGGGAGGCGGTCCCCGCCGGGCTCCCGGAGCTCATGCGGCGCCTGGCGGAGACGGACGCGCACGTGGCGGTGGTGGTGGTCCGCCCGGAGGAGGGCGCGAGCGAAGACGACGAGGGCCGCGGTGAGGCGCGCTACCGCGCGCGCGTCCTGGCCGCCCCCGCCGGCGAGCTCGCCGTCTCCGCGGAGACGGCCGTCGCCGGCGCGGAGCTGCTGCACCTGGTGCACGCGGGCGAGGCGTCGTGGCTGGTGGCCGCCGACGCCGCGGGCCTCCCCACGGTGGCGGAGCGGGCGGAGGCCCTCGTCGCGGCCGGGCGGGACTCGCGGGACGGGGCGCTGATCGTGACCAACGACATCTCCCCCCACATGTTCTACCGGGCGGGGCTGTGGGGGCTCCCCACGCGCGAGGACGCCACCCGCCTGTCGCGGAGCTTCCACGCGGACTCGCTGGACGGGGTGCTCTTCGCCTACGGGACGCACCACATCCCGGACATGTTCGCGGCCACGCGCGAGGCCCGCGCGGTGATGAAGCCGGGGGCCGTGGTGGTGGTGCACGACTTCTTCGACGAAGGGCCGGCGGGGCAGTGGTTCCACCACGTGGTGGACAAGCACAGCAAGACGGGGCACGACATCCCGCACATCGGCCCGGTGCAGATGGCCGTGGTGCTCTTCGCGGCCGGCTTCCAGGATGTGGCGCTGCACGAGACGCAGGACCCCTTCTTCTTCGCCAGCGGTGCCGGAGAGGAGAAGGCCAGGGACCTCGCGCTCCACTACCTCCTGGGGATGTACGGCATGGAGGAGAGCTTCCGCGGGCGCCTGGACCACTTCGAGGCGGTGGTGAAGACGGTGCTCACCTACCCCGAGGTGAACGAGACTCCGGTCTTCACGGAGGAATTCGTCTACGTGCCCCGCCGCGCGGTGGTCGCGCGTGCCCGCCGCCCGGAGGGCGAGGCGCCCCGCTATGCGGCGGGCGACCGGGTGCTGATCCGGGCCATCACGGAGCTGTTCCGGCAGGAGCCGGACGAGGTCATGCGCCGCGCCGGGGCGCCGGAGGAGGTCCGGCAGTACTGGTTCGGCGCCGACGGGAGCCGCTGGGGGATTTCCCCGGAGCGGCAGCGGGAGTGGTTGGAGTGGGCGCAGACGGTGGTCTGAGCCGCGCCTCGGCTTCCCTTGTGACGAACCGCCCCGGACCGTGATGGCCCGGGGCGGTCCTGGTCTGTGGCTCTGTCCTCACGCGAAGGTGGTGAGCCGCATTTGCGGTTCTCCCCCTCAGGTGCGGCCCTCCCAGTACGTCTCGATGCTGTCCGGGAGCTTGTGCAGGAAGTCGCAGTTGGTGAACGACTCCAGGCGGTCCACGGTGGTCCGGTACGCGGTCCAGTCGTTGGCGGCGATCCCCGTGACGTTGGGCATGTCCACGGCGATCACCTGCAGGCTGGAGTTGGAGGTGACGTTGGCGAGGCCCTGCCCGTACGGCATGATCACCGCGATCTTCCAGGTGTAGCGCGGGATCGTGACCTTCCCCTCGCCCTTCAGCGTCCCGTAGCTCCCGCTGCCGCCCGCGATCAGGTAGATCTCCTTGTTCGAGTTCTGCGCCAGGCCCTGCAGGTACGCCTCGAACCTGTACCAGGGGCCTGCGTTCAGGTCGTGCGTCTGCGGGAGGATGTTGGTCATCAGGAAGGTCAGCTTGTTGTCGTCCGAGGACCAGGTGCGCTCCTCGCTCCGCACCATGTGGCCGCGGTCGTAGCCGCCGTTGGTGTAGTCGGACGACACCACGCGGTACATGCCGTCGGGGAGGGTGGGGTCCGCGTAGAACGAGCTGGAGCGCGGAGCGTCGCCGTAGTGCGTCTTGTTCAGGTTCCAGGAGACCCAGTTGGGCCCGCCCTTGTTCTGGTTGTAGGAGAGGTAGTGCGTCCGCTTGGACAGGCGGTAGTCCGTGGTGCTGGTCAGGCTCCCGCACGCCGGGATCCCGAACTCCACGTGGCTGCGGTAGATGGCGCTGGGGTACGTGTAGTACGAGGGCTGCTCCGGCGGCACCGCCGGGGCGGTGGGGACGGCCCCGTCCCGCGCGCACGCGGCGAGCAGGACAGCGGCGAGAGGCGCCAGCGCCGCGAGGGTACGGCGGGACGACGCGCCACGGGTGGGGTGCATGCTGGGGCTCCTGGAGTGGGGACGGGTGGTCGGGGAAGGCGTCGTATAATATGCGGGCTACACCGTGAATGCGAGCGCTGCGGCGCCGCCCGTACCGAAAGGGCTATCCCTTCGCCCCGTCCAGCTCCGTCCGCAGCTCGGCGAGCAGCGCCAGCGCGTCCAGCGGGGTCGTCCGATTGGGGTCGAGCGCCCGGATGCGCTCGGCCACCCGGCGCTCCGGGCCGGGCGCCTCCGGGGCGGCGGCGCGGGCCGCCGTGTCCGCGGCGAAGACCTCCTCGGCCAGGTGCTCGATGACGCGGCTCTCTGCCGAACGGGAGCCCTCCAGCGTGCGCAGGATCTCCCGGGCGCGGGCGATCACCCCGGGCGGGATCCCGGCCATGCGCGCCACCTCGATCCCGTAGGAGCGGTCGGCGCCGCCGGGGGCCAGCCGGTGCAGGAAGACGATGCGGTCACCCTCCTCGCGCGCCTCCACGTTGAAGTTGACCACCCCCGGGAGGAGGTCGGCGAGCTGGGTGAGCTCGTGGTAGTGGGTGGCGAAGATGGTCTTCGCCTCCATGACCCCGTGCAGGTGCTCGGTGATGGCCCAGGCCAGGCTCACCCCGTCCCAGGTGGCGGTGCCGCGCCCCACCTCGTCCATCAGGACCAGCGAGCGGCGCGAGCCGCCGTTCAGGATGGTGGCGCACTCGCTCGCCTCCACCATGAAGGTGCTCTGGCCGCGCACCAGGTTGTCCGAGGCGCCCACGCGCGTGAACACCCGGTCGCAGACGCCCACGGAGGCGCGGTCCGCCGGGACGAAGGCGCCTACCTGCGCCAGGAGCTGCACCAGCCCCACCATGCGCAGCAGCGTGGACTTCCCGGCCATGTTGGGGCCGGTGAGGATCATCACCCGCCCCTCCTCGTCCAGCACCACGTCGTTGGGGATGTAGCGGTCGCGCGGCATCATGGTCTCCACCACGGGGTGGCGCCCCCCGCGGACCTCCAGCCGGTAGCCGTCGTGCACCTCCGGGCGCGTGTAGCCGCGGCGCACGGCGCACTCGGCGAGGCCGGCGAGCACGTCCAGCGTCGCGACGCGCACCGCGGCGTCCTGGAAGCGCTTCACCTGGGTGGCGAGCGCCTGCCGCAGCTCGCCGAAGAGGCGCGCCTCCATCTCCGCGATCCGCTCCTCCGCCCCCAGGATCCGGCCCTCCCACTCCTTCAGCTCGCCGGTGACGAAGCGCTCCAGGTTGGCGAGGGTCTGCTTGCGCTCGTACTCGCCGGGGACGCGGTCGGCGTGGCTGCGCGGCACCTCCAGGAAGTACCCGAAGACGCGGTTGTAGCCCACCTTGAGGCTGGTGATCCCGCTCCGCTCGCGCTCCCGCGCCTGGAGCCGCGCCATCCAGTCGGTGCCGCCCTCGCGCAGGGTGCGCAGCTCGTCCAGCTCCGGGTCGAAGCCGGCGCGGATCACCCCCTCCCCCTCGGCGAAGGTGGCGGCGGGGGCATCGGCCAGGGTGCGGTCGATCCGCTCGCGCACGTCGTCCAGCGGGTCCAGCGTACGGAGCAGCTTCCGCAGCGGCCCGGAGCCGGCGCTCTCCTCCAGCCGGCCGAGCCGGGGGAGGCGGGCCAGCGAGTCGGCCAGCGTCCGCATCTCCCGCGGGCCGATGCGCCCGGAGGCCACCTTGTTCGCCAGGCGCTCCAGGTCGCGCACCTGGGCCAGCTCGCGGCGGACGCGCCCGCGCAGCTCGCCGTCGTCCACCAGCTCGGCCACGGACTCCTGGCGCGCGTGGATCCGGTCGAGCGCCACCATCGGCCGGAGGAGCCAGCCTCGCAGCAGGCGCGCGCCCATGGGGGTGAGCGTCTCGTCCACCACCCCCAGCAGCGTCCCCTCGCCGGGCTTCATCCCCGGCTCGCGGCGGAGCGGCTCCGTGAGCTCCAGGTTGCGGCGGGTCATCTCGTCCAGCACCATGGCCTCGCCGGGGCGCTCCAGCCGCGGCGGGCGCAGGTTGCCGACGCCCCCGGGCTGCACCTCGCGCAGGTACGCAAGCAGGCCGCCGAGCGCGGAGACCAGCGCCTCGTCCTGGGGGCCGATGCCGAACCCTTCGGGCGACTGCACGCCGTAGCGGAAGCAGATCTCGTCCCAGGCGAAGCGCGCGTCGAACATCACCTGCGGACGGCGGGTCACGCGGACCCGGTCCAGCCCCGCCAGCTCGTGGCCGCCCCATTCGGCGGGGACGAGCAGCTCCGCGGGCTCGATGCGCGCCAGCTCGGACTCCAGCGTCTCGGCGCTGGCGGAGGTCACCACCACCTCGCCGGTGGAAACGTCCGCCGCCGCCAGGCCCATCTCGCCGTTGGGGTCGCCGGTGAGCGCGGCCAGGAAGTTGTTGCGGCGCTCCTGGAGGAGCCCGTCCGCGAAGTGCACGCCGGGCGTGACCACCTCCGTCACCTCGCGCCGCACGGTCCCCTTCGCCTCGGCGGGGTCCTCCACCTGCTCGCATAGCGCGACGCGGAACCCCTCGCCCGCCAGGCGCTCCACGTACTCGTCGCGCGACTTCGCCGGCACGCCGGCCATGGGGATGGCGCCGGGGCCGCCCTTGCCGGTGAGCGTGAGCCCCAGCACGCGGACGCCCACGTCCGCGTCCGGCCCGAGCAGCTCGTAGAAGTCGCCGACGCGGATCATCACCACCGCGTCGGGGTGCTTCTCCTTGGCCGTCTGCCACTGCTTCATCAGTGGGGTGCTCGCTCCCGACATCGCTTCTCCGCTGGGTTTTCCGTTTTCCTCCGCCCGCGCACCGCCGTCCACCCTGTTACACCGCAACACCTTCGGGGATCACCCGAAAGTCCGGTTTTTCCCGCGGGCTGGTGCGCCGTCCGCGGCGGCATGGAGAAGGGGCCGCCCCGTGGATCGGAGCGGCCCCTCTCGCTTCACGCGCCGTGCGGCCGCCGGACTACAGGTTCCGCTCCAGCCAGTCCGTCATCAGGGTGAACAGGTGCAGCTGCGTCTGGGCGCCGGGAATGGCGTGGTTCTTGTTCGGGTACAGCATGAAAGAGAACTGCTTCCCGGCCCGCTGCAGCGCGTCCGCGAGCTGCACCGAGTTCTGGAAGTGGACGTTGTCGTCCGCGGTGCCGTGGATGAGCAGGTAGCTGGCCTTGATCCCCTCCGCCTGCTTCACCACCGAGGTCGCGTCGTACCCCGCCGGGTTCTGCTGCGGGAGGCCCATGAAGCGCTCGGTGTAGATGTTGTCGTACAGCCGCCAGTCCGTCACCGGCGCCACCGAGATCCCCGCCTTGAACAGCTCACCGCCGCGCGCCAGCGAGAGGCCGGTGGTGTAGCCGCCGCCGCTCCACCCCCACATCCCGATGCGGCTCGCGTCCACGTAGGGGAGGGACGCGGCGTAGCGGGCCGCCGTGACCAGGTCGTCCGTCACCTGCACGCCGTGGCGCCCGTACCCGGTCTTCTCCCAGGCGCGGCCGCGGTTGGAGGTGCCGCGGGTGTCCACGCTCATGACGATGTACCCCTTCTGCGCCAGGAGCTGGTGCCACATGTACCGGCTCCCGCCCCAGGCGTTCGTCACCGTCTGGGCCCCCGGGGTGCCGTACACGTAGAAGAGCACCGGGTACTTCTTCGCCGGGTCGAAGTCCGCCGGCTTGATCATCAGCGCGTTCATCTCCGCGCCGTCCGGCGTACGGATGCGGAAGAACTCCGGCGGGCTCAGCTTCGCCGCCGCGAGGTTCGCCTGCACCCGCGCGTTGTCGCGCAGCGTGCGGATCACGGACCCGTCCACGTTGTGCAGCCGGCTCACCGCCGGCACCCCGGCGCGGGAGTACACGTCCACGAAGCGGCGCCCGTCCGGGCTCACGGTGGCGTTGTGCGTCCCCGGCTCGCGGGTCAGCTTCTGCAGCCCCGAGCCGTCCAGCTTCACCCGGAACAGGTGGCGCTCGGCGGCGTTCCCGCCCGTCCCGGTGAAGTAGACCCACCCCCCGCGCTCGTCCACCCGGTTCACCTGGGTGACGTCCCAGGGCTCGCGGGTGAGCTTCCGGATCAGGCGGCCGTCGCGCCCGTACAGGTAGAGCTGGTTGTATCCTTCGCGCTCGCTGCTCCAGATGAGCTCGCGTCCGCCGCGGACGAAGGTCAGGTCGTCGTCCACGTCCACCCACGCCGAGTCGGTGTCGGTGAGCACGACGCGGCTGCGGCCGGTGTTCGCGTCGGTGAGCAGGACGTCGATGCGGTTCTGCAGGCGGTTCATCCGCTGGATCACCAGCTCGTCGGGCGACTCCGCCCAGTCCATGCGGGCCAGGTACTCGGCCTCGCCGGTGTCCATCCAGCGCGTCTCGCCCCCCGCCGCGTCGACGACCCCGATGCGGACGCGCGAGTTGGGCTCGCCGGGCTTGGGGTAGCGGAGCCCCACGGGGACCGAGTACTGCCCGGCGAGGTCGTTCACCCAGGAGAAGACGGGGACCGGCGCCTGGTTGAGCTGCCAGTAGGCGATCCGCTTCCCGTCCGGGCTCCAGCGCCAGCCGTCCTGCAGCCCCAGCTCCTCCTCGTACACCCAGTCGAAGGTGCCGTTGATGATGGTGTCGCTCCCGGTGCGGGTGAGCTGCGTCTCCCTCCCGGTCGCCAGGTCCACCACGAAGAGGTCGTTGTTGCGGACGAAGCCCACGCGCGTCCCGTCCGGCGAGATCTTGGCGAACTGCTGCCACCCCTCGCCGCGGCTGAGCGGCACCAGGCGCTCCGACTCCAGGTCGTAGACGTAGTAGGTGCCCTTGGTGCGCTGCCGCCAGACCTGCTGCGAGTTGGTGTAGACGAGCGCGCGCCTCCCGTCCGCGGTCCAGGCGATCTCCTCGACCTGGATGGGGTCGGTCTGGCCGTCCACGCGCAGCTTGGAGCCCTGGATGCGGCGCGAGCGCTTGCCGTCGTCGATCCCCACCGTCCAGACGTCGGACGCCTGCGTCTGCGTGTCCGTCTCCACGACGACGAAGCTCTGCCCGTCGGCGGACCACTGCGGGTGGAAGCTCCCCGCGGCGAACTCTCCGCGGGCGAAGATGCCCTCCAGGGTGAGCTGCTGGGCGCCCACGGCGGGGGCCAGCGCGAGGACCGCGGCCGCGGAAAGCCCGACGGCGGCGGAGCGGAGCCGGATCGTCATGTCGTTCCCTGCTGGAGTGGATGCTCCCGGCCGGCGGCGCCTCCGGGGCGATTCGAGACAGAATGCAGGGTAGTACGGGGATACGCCAGCGCTGTTCCCGGGACGGAGTGCGAAAGTGCGGGAGTGCGGGCTGTCGGGGCGGGGGGGAGCGCGTTATCTTCGCCGGATCTCCGAAGAAGCTTCTCCTGCGCGCTCCCGCGCGCCGCCTCTCGCCCCTTGCGTTCCCCGCGCATGCAGACGCCGATCGAGCCCGGCTGGATCTCGCTCCTCCCCCCCGTCCTCGCCATCGCCCTCGCCATCTGGACGCGGCAGGTGTACCTCTCGCTCGCCGCGGGGATCTTCCTGGGGTGGACCATCCTGGAAGGGTGGAACCCGCTGGCGGGGCTGGGCCGCTCCATCGGGGAGACGGTGGGCGTGTTCACGGCGGTGGACCGCACCGAGGTGCTTCTCTTCACCCTGGTCATCGGCGCGCTGATCGCGACGGTGGAAACGTTCGGGGGGGTGAAGGGGTTCGTGCGCGAGCTGGAGGAGCGCAACTGGGTGACGACGCCGCGGCGCGCGCGGCTGCTGGTGTTCCTCACGGGGTGCGCCATCTTCATCGAGAGCAACATCACCGTGCTCGTGGCCGGCTCGGTGGGGCGGCCGCTCTTCGACCGCTTCCGCATCTCCCGCGAGAAGCTGGCGTACCTGGTGGACGCCACCTCGGCCGCGATCTGCATCCTGATCCCGCTGAACGCCTGGGGCGCGTACATCCTGGGAATCCTGGGCGAGCTGGGCGTGGCGAACCCGCTCGGCGTCTTCGTCGCCTCCATCCCCCTGAACTTCTACGCGCTGGCGACGGTGCTCATGGCCGGGGCGGTCGCCGTCACCGGGCTCGACATCGGGCCCATGCGCCGGGCCGAGGAGCGGACGGCGGGCGGGCGCCTCCTCTGGGAGGGCGCCACCCCCATGCTCGATCCGGACGCGCTGGCCCCGGAGGCGATGCGCGCCGAGGCGAAGCCGCGCGCCCTGAACATGATCCTCCCCATCGCGGCCATGGTCGTGTCCATGCCGTTCTTCCTGTACGTCACCGGGAACGGCGACATGCGCGAGGGGTCGGGCTCCACCAGCGTCCTGTGGGCGGTGCTCGCCGGGCTGGCGACGGCCTGGGTGCTCCTCATCTCGCAGCGCTCCGCGACCGTGGACTCGCTCACGAAGACGGGGCTGCGGGGGGCCGGGGGGCTGGTGGGGCTGGCGCTGGTGCTGCTCCTCGCCCTCGCCCTGGCCGACGTGGCGAAGGCGCTGGGGACCGGGAGGTACGTGGCGGAGGTGGTCTCCGGGACGCTCTCCCCGGCGCTCTTCCTCCCGCTGGTGTTCCTGGTGGGGGCGTTCGTCGCCTTCGCCACCGGGACGAGCTGGGGGACCTTCGCCATCATGCTCCCCATCGCCGTCCCCGCGGCGGCGGCGCTCGGGCTTCCGCTGGCGCCGTTCGTGGCGGCGTCGCTCTCGGGCGGCATCTTCGGCGACCACGCCTCGCCCATCAGCGACACCACCATCATCTCCTCGATGGCCGCGGCCACGGACCACATCGACCACGTCCGCACGCAGATTCCCTACGCGGCGATCGCCGCGGCGGCCGCCACGATCGGCTTCGGGATCGTCGGCGCCTCGCTCTAGGCCTGCCTGGCGGACGCGAAAGGGGGGCGGCCCGCGCGGGCCGCCCCCTTCGTCGGCGCGGGACCGGCGGCCGGCTACTTCCGGAAGACGCGATATCCGTAGTAGCACATGCTCCCGCTGCACTTCGACATGTCGACGGCGAGCATGTATCGCCCGGTCCTGGGCGCGACGAAGGTGAGCATCGGGTAGTCGTCGTCCTTGGTGTCCTCCGCTACCGGAGTGGTGCTGTCCGCGGAGAAGATGCGGAGGTCCATGTCGCTGCAGTCGTTGTCGCAGGCGGCGGCGATGAAGTAGCTCGTGCCCTGCGTGAGGTTCAGCTCCATGAAGGCGCTGGTCCCGGGGGCAAGCATCCCCACGATGGCGTCCCTGCTGAGCACGTCGCCGTCCTGGCGGAAGCCGCTGTTCACGACGGGGCGGGCGGCCGCGTCGAGCTGGGAGAGTACGGTGGACCGGTAGTCCTGCGCCGAGCCGGAGGCCGGAACGAGAGCGAGAGCCGCCGCCGCGAAGGCGACGGAGAGGAGAGGTCTGCGCATGGGCTTTGTTCGGAGGAGTGACAGGAGGGGGTGAAGCGGACGACGAAACATAGTAGGAAGGGCGGGGCCGGCAGGCAAGGCGGGCCGGGATTTGCCTCGCATGGAGGCCGCCGCTAATATCCCCGCCCGAGCGGCGCCGCCGCCGACCCGTTCGCGCGATCCCCTGCTTTCCGACCAGGCAAGTCATGGCCGACACCGACGTGATGGACAAGCTCGTCTCGCTGTGCAAGAGGCGGGGCTACGTCTTCCAGTCTTCCGAGATCTACGGCGGCACCGGCTCCGTGTGGGACTACGGCCCGCTGGGCGTGGAGCTCAAGCGCAACGTGAAGGACGCGTGGTGGCGCAGCATGGTGCACGAGCGCGACGACATCGAGGGGCTGGACGCGGCCATCCTCATGCACCCGCGCGTGTGGGAGGCCTCCGGCCACGTGGCGGAGTTCAGCGACCCGCTGGTGGAGTGCCTGAACTGCCACCGCCGCTTCCGCGAGGACACCCTCCGGGAGCAGGCCGGGACGAGCGACCCGGCGGCGATCCAGTGCCCCTCCTGCGGGGTGACGGGGAAGTGGTCGGAGCCGCGCCAGTTCAACCTGATGTTCAAGACCTTCATGGGTCCAGTGGAGGACGCGGCGGCCACCGTGTACCTGCGCCCGGAGACGGCGCAGGGGATCTTCGTGAACTTCCTGAACGTCCAGACCTCCGCCCGCCAGAAGGTCCCCTTCGGAATCGCGCAGATCGGCAAGGCGTTCCGCAACGAGATCACCCCGGGGAACTTCACCTTCCGGACCCGCGAGTTCGAGCAGATGGAGATGCAGTTCTTCGTCGAGCCCGGGACGGACGCGGAGTGGTTCGAGCGGTGGCGCGACGCGCGCTTCCGCTGGCACCGGGAGGTGCTGGGCCTCTCCGAGGACCGTCTGCGCTACCACCCGCACGAGAAGCTCGCGCACTACGCGAGCGCCGCGGGCGACGTGGAGTTCCGCTTCGGCGGCACCATCGGCGAGGACGGGTGGGGCGAGGTGGAGGGGATCCACAACCGCACCGACTTCGACCTCCGCCGCCACCAGGAGTTCTCCGGGAAGCGGCTGGAGTACATCGACCCCGCGCAGAACAAGCGCTACCTCCCCTACATCATCGAGACCTCGGTGGGGGCGGACCGCATCACGCTGGCCGTGCTCTTCAACTCCTACCGCGAGGAGGAGGTGGAGGGGGAGACGCGCGTGGTGCTGGGCATTAAGCCTTCGCTTGCCCCCATCAAGGTGGGCGTCTTCCCGCTGGTGAAGAAGGACGGCATGCCGGAGCGCGCGGTCGCCATCCACGAGGACCTGCGCCGGCGAGGGATCCCCAGCTTCTACGACGAGTCCGGCGCCATCGGCCGCCGCTACCGCCGCCAGGACGAGGCCGGGACGCCGTTCGGGATCACCGTGGACGGCGAGACGATGGAGAGCGGCACAGTCACCATCCGCGACCGCGACACCATGGAGCAGGTGCGGGTGGACCAGGAGCAGATCGTGGAGTTCGTCTCCGAGCGGCTGCGCTGACGCCCACGCCGGCAGCAGGACACGAGAGCGGATCCGGGCCCACCGGATCCGCTCTCGTGTTTCGACTCCCTCCGCCGAGGACTGCCATCTCCCCCGCGGCCGCGGACTCGCTCAGCGTGGCGCCGCGCGCTCGGTCTGCGCGGGCTCCGGCGGGACCGCCGGCCCGATCCCGTCCGGGTCGAAGTGCTTCCGGGCGCGCAGGATCTTCGCGAAGGACCAGAAGGTGAGGCCCAGTACGAAGGCCCAGCTGGCGGCCATGAAGACGACGGCTCCGGCGGTCATCGGGACATCTCGCGTGAAGGGCTGGACTGCATGGGGAACCGGAGAAAGCCGCCGAGCCCGACGGCGTTCCCCGCCATGGCGTGGATGAGCCCGATCCGGCTCCCCCACGCCTCGTTGGACGGTCCTGCGCTGCTGCTCATGTGGGTTCTTCCGTGAGAGGGGGTACCTGGCGCCGGTGGCGGACGAAGTCCACAACGGCCGGGACGAGGGAGGCGAGGACGATGGCGATCACCACCACCCCGAAGTTGTCCCTGACCGGGGGGAGGTTGCCGAAGAGGTATCCCGCCAGCGTGAGCGAGAAGACCCACACGAACGCTCCCACGACGTTGTAGAGCGCAAAGCGGGGGTAGCTCATCCGCGAGGCCCCCGCCACGAAGGGGGCGAAGGTGCGTACGATGGGGACGAAGCGGGCGATGACGATGGTCTTCCCGCCGTGCCGCTCGTAGAACTGCGTGGTCCGCTCCAGGTGCGCGGTCTTCAGGATGTGTGCGTCCGGCCGGAACGCCCGCAGCCCCACCTGTGCCCCCACCTGGTAGTTGACCGCGTCTCCCACCACCGCCGCGACGAAGAGACCGGCGAGCAGGACCGGGAGCTCCAGCGCGCCCGTGGCGGCGAGCGCTCCCGCGGCGAAAAGGAGCGAGTCGCCGGGGAGGAAGGGCGTCACCACCAGCCCGGTCTCGGCGAAGACGATCAGGAACAGCAGGACGTACGTGCCCGTCCCGTACTGCTGCACGGCGGCCGCGAGGTGCGCGTCCAGGTGCAGGAACAGCCCGGCGAGGCCCTGGATCCGGTCCATGGCGGCTCTCCCGTCAGGGTGTAACCTCGCGGGAGCACACGGCCGGGCGGACGCGGAGCGCCCCCGGCGGGAGTGGATCCGGCCGGACGGACGCACCCGTCCCCGCCGCGGTCGCCGCGGGTCGGTGCTGGGGCGCGGCGCCGGAGCTCTCCGGCGCGCGCGGATGTCGAGTGGGGGTGCTAGCCGCGGTGGGGAGGTGCGGTAGCCTGGTAGGGGAGCCGTTCGCAGAGCGGGGTGCAGCCGTCCGGTGCGGGGAGGGCTCCGTCCCGCGCCGGAGAGGAGGCGGGACGAAGCGAGCGCGCGTCCCGCGCCTCCAGGTCGGGGAGGACGCCGGTGGGGCCTCTCCCCGGACCCCGGCCCTGCTCGCGCGGGGCGACGAGCTCGACGCCGCTCCCCG
The DNA here is from genome assembly GCA_035936415.1 of Longimicrobiaceae bacterium. Lineage (NCBI taxonomy): Bacteria > Pseudomonadati > Gemmatimonadota > Longimicrobiia > Longimicrobiales > Longimicrobiaceae > Longimicrobiaceae bacterium. Next base: position 17,299 of record DASYWD010000330.1, on the reverse strand, counting down.
CCCGGAACTGGTCGCCGGCGTAGTGCCCGGGATCGGCTACGTAGTGCTCTTTCTCCGGCACCGGCGCCCGCTCGCACGCCGCCGCCGGGGTCGGCAGCAGCGCGAGGAGCAGGGCGGCGAGGAGCCAGAGCCTGTGCATCCGGGCGGGACGAAAGGGAAAATATCGAGGAGCAGAGACAAAGCTGCTGGATTTCCACGGGGCCGTCAAGTGCGGCGTGCGCCGGGAGCTACGGCCGTTGCCCAGGAGGTGTACGGCCGCGAGCACACCGAGCGGGTGATCACCGCCGCCCTGGCCGACTACGACGCCCGGTTCCGTGGTGCCCCGGAAGACGCGGCGCCGTAGACGCCGCCCGCCTGCGGACCGGCGGCGTCGTTCGTTGCGCGCCGGTCCGCAGCCTCCGTATAATCCTCCCTCCCGCCACCACGCTCTTCACCCTCCGACCGGACGGTGCCCTTGGCCGGACACCCCCAGCAGACCTTCACCTCCCGCACCGCCATGCTCCTCGCCATGCTCAGCATGGCGGTGGGGACGGGCAACATCTGGCGGTTCCCGCGGATCGCGGCGGCGAACGGCGGCGGCACCTTCCTGATCCCCTGGATCATCTTCCTCTTCATGTGGTCCATCCCCCTCCTCATCGTGGAGTTCTCCATGGGGAAGGGGACGCGCTACGGGGCGGTGGGGGCGTTCTCGAAGCTGCTCGGACGGGGGTACGCCTGGATGGGGGCGTGGGTGGCGTGGTGCGCCACCGCCATCATGTTCTACTACTCCGTGGTCTCCGGGTGGACGCTGCGCTACTTCTGGGCGGCGGTCACGGGGGAGCTGGAAGGCGAGATCCCGGGGGCGCTCTGGTCGCGCTACCCGGAGACGCTGTGGGCGGTGGTGACCCACGCCGTCGCCATCGGCTTCGGCGTGTGGGTGGTCTCCCGGGGGGTGAGGGGGATCCAGCGCGTCACCAGCCTCCTCCTCCCCTCGCTCTTCGTGCTGGTGGTCCTCCTCGCGGTGCGGGCGCTCACCCTCCCCGGGGCGGGGGACGGGCTGGCCTTCCTCTTCACCCCGGACTTCTCGCAGCTGGGGAACGCGCGGATCTGGCTGGAGGCGCTGACGCAGAACGCCTGGGACACCGGGGCCGGGTGGGGGCTGGCGCTCACCTACGCGGTGTACGCGCGGCAGCAGGAGAACACCACCTCCAACGCCTTCCTGCTGGGGATCGGCAACAACTCCATCAGTATCCTCGCCGGGATCATGGTGATCTGCACCGTGTTCTCGGTCGGTCCGTCGCTCGCGGAACGGATCTCCCAGACGCCCGTGGGGTTCGAACAGAGCCTGACCGCGTACCCTGGGCTGCAGTCGGAGCTGGAGTCGCGGCTGGCGGAGCCCGGCGCGGCCGCGGCGGCGGAGCGGCTGGGGGTGGCCGTCCACCCGGACTCGGTCCGCGGCTTCTTCGCCAACCGGGCGGTGCCGGTGGAGACGCGGCTGGAGATCGCCCGCGCCACCGGCGGGCTGGAGGGGCGCAGCGTCTCCGAGGCGGTGCTGGGGAGCGGGAACAACGGGCTCACCTTCATCTGGGTGCCACAGATCTTCAACACCCTCCCGCTGGGGAGGCTGCTGACCTCGGTGTTCTTCCTGGCGCTCGCCTTCGCCGCCGTCACCTCGCTGATCTCCATGATCGAGCTGGCGACGCGGGTGCTGGTGGACGGCGGGATGGAGCGGCCGAAGGCGATCCGCGTCATCGGCGGCGTCGGCTTCCTCATGGGGATCCCCTCGGCGCTCTCCATGGCGGTGTTCGACAACCAGGACTTCGTCTGGGGCGTGGGGCTGATGCTCTCCGGCTTCTTCTTCGCCTTCGCGGTGGTCCGCTACGGCGTGCGGCGCTTCCGGGAGAGCTTCGTGAACAACCAGCCGGGGGTGATGCACGTGGGGGCCTGGTGGGATGCGCTGATCTACCTGGTGCTCGTGCAGGCCGTCGTGCTCATGGGGTGGTGGCTGTACCAGGCCGTGGACCCCGCGGACCTGGGGGCGACCTTCACACCCTTCTCGTCCTTCAACGTGGGAACGGTGCTGGTCCAGTGGGCCATCGCCATCGGCTGCTTCGTCGCCCTGAACGGCTGGATCGCCCGCCGCACCGTGGTCGAGGCGCGCGGCGAGCCGCCTCCGGGCGGGATGCCGCCCTCGATCCCCTGAACCCGCACCACCCCGGAGAACGCGCATGAGCAGCATCGCCCGATCCGTCTTCACCGCCGCCCTGCTGGCCGCGGCGCTCGCTCCCGCCGCCGCCGCGCAGGGGCAGCCAGCGTCGGGGCGCTTCGAGACGGTGGGGCGCGGCGTCGTCAGCGCCACCCGCACTACGGGGGTCGCGGCGTTCCGGGGGCCCGACGGCCGCGACTACGCGCTGACCGGCACCTGGGGCGGGTGCTCCGGGTGCAAGGGCGACCGCGTCTACGTCTGGGACGTGACCGACCCCGCGGCGCCCGTGCTGACCGACTCGGTGGTGGTGGACGCCAAGGTCGTCAACGACGTGGCGGTGAACCCCGAGGGGACGCTCGCCGTGCTCACCCGGCAGCAGTCCCGGAGCAAGCGGGACGGCCTGGTCGTGCTGGACCTGGCGGAGCCCGCGCACCCGAAGGTGGCGGCGGACTACTTCGAGACCGTCACCGCCGGCGTGCAAAGCGTGGCGATCGACGGCAGCCTGCTCTACGCGGTGAACGCCGGCACGGGCGAGCTGCACGTGATCGACCTCGCCGACCCGCGCGACCCGCGGGAGATCGGCCGCTGGGGGCTCCCCAAGCCCGACAAGCACCTGGAGGACGTGGCGGTCCGGGACGGGCTGGCGTACCTCTCCCACTGGAACGACGGGCTGGTGATCCTGGACGTGGGGAACGGCGTCAAGGGCGGCACCCCCGCGAAGCCGGAGCTGGTGTCGCAGTTCCGCTACCGCGTCACCTGGCGGCGCCAGGAGTACGGGAACACCGCCGCCGCCGTGCCGCACACCAACGCCGCCGGGAACGCATACGTGTTCGTGGGCGACAAGATCTTCCCGCAGCGGGTGAACCTGGACCGCCCGATGGAGACCGCCGGCTACGTGCACGTGCTGGACGTGAGCCGCCCGGAGCGCCCGCTGGAGGTGGCGCGCTGGGAGGTCTCCGGGGCCGGGGTGAGCGCCCTGAAGGTGCAGGGGGACACCCTCTACGCCGCCTTCCACAACGGCGGCCTCCGCGCTCTGGACGTCTCCGGCGAGCTGCGGGGTGAGCTGCACGGGCGCGAGGTCGGGGTGCTCCCCACCGCGGACGGGCGCGGCTACCGGCCGAACCTCCCCTTCACGCTGGACGTCCATCCGCGCGGGGAGCTGGTGTACGCCTCCGACCTGAACTCCGGGCTGTGGATCGCGCGGCTGGCCCCGACGCGGCCGTAGCCGTCGGCGGAGGCGGGGTGCGCGGGGCGGCGGGAGCATCCGCCGCCCCGCGCCGCGTCGTGGCCCCGAACCCGGCTATGTCGCGCAGGGTCGGCGGGGGGAGGCTCCTCCGGCGGTGCGTAACTCGCCCGGCCGGCGGGGCGAGATGTGAGTGCAGCGCGGGCTCACACATACGCCCGCCTGCGGACCCTCCCCCCGCCTCCCGGTCGTCATCTTCGTGGTACCCGGATCCGGTATGACCTTCGCGGAGTTCGAGCGGCGCGCTCACGAGGTGTTCGACGAGATCCCCCCCGAGTACAGGGAGGGGGTCGACGGGCTCCTGGTGGAGCGCCGCGCCGTCGCGCACCCGGAGCTGCCGGAGGTCTACACCCTGGGCGAGTGCCTCACCGAGACGTATCCCACCGAGTGGGGCGGGGCGGGGGAGGTGCGCTCGATGGTGGTCCTCTACTACGGCTCCTTCCTCCGTCTGTCCCGGATGCAGGACGACTGGGACTGGGATGAGGAGGTCTGGGAGACCGTGACCCACGAGGTACGCCATCACCTGGAATCGCTGGCGCTGGACGACGAGCTGGAGGTGCGCGACTACGCCGACGACCAGAACTTCGCCCGGCGCGAGGGGGTGGAGTTCGAGCCCTTCTTCTTCCGCTCCGGCGAGCCCGCGGGCCCCGGCGCCTGGGAGGTGAGCGGCGACGTCTTCCTGGAGTGCGAGGTCTCGGCGGAGCAGGTGCGCGCCGGCACCCCCGTGGAGCTGGAGTGGGACGGAAAGCCCATCTCCCTCCCGCTCCCCTCCCCGCTGGGCGACGTGCACTTCGTCACCCTGGACGACGTGCACGCCCCGAAGGGCGACGTCATCGTGGTCCTGGTGCGCCGCCGCGGGGCATGGGAATCCTTCCGCGCCGCGCTCTCCGGCCGCAAGCCGGAGGTGCTGGAATCCCTGGTCCGGGTGGCAGCCGACGAAGGGGGCGAGGACGAGCCCGACGCATCGCGCTGAGCCCGCAGCCGCCGCGATGCACTTCCGCACTTTCGCACTCACGCACTTTCCTTGCATGGCGTCCCGGACGATCCGTGACCCACCACGCGCCGAGGTGACCGAGTGAGTGACAACAGCACCGCCGGGCTGGCGCGGCTGACGCCGTACGAGCTGGTCTTCGACGAGCCGGCGATCGAGGGGAGGACCTTCCCCGCGATCCAGGACGAAGCGGAGGCGCAGGGGGTGGACCCCGCGCACCCGGAGCGCTTCGCCTTCCTCACGCGCGCCGCGGAGGCGGTCCGCGACGTGGTGCCGGCCGAGGCGTCGCCGGACTCGCTGGACCAGTACCGGATCTTCTTCTATCACGCCTTCAACTTCTGGCGGTTCGGGAAGCGCACCTACGTGCTGGAGCCGGCCGTGGCGCGCTACCTGGTGGAGGCCTCGCCGGACCTGCGCGGCTGGGAGCTGCGGCTCCCCGCCGAGTCCGCGTACGTGCAGCTCCCGCCCAACCTGTTCTGGGCCAGCGTCGCGGCGGATGCGCAGGCGGAGCCGGTGGACGGCTTCTTCGTCTGCTGCGCGCGCCACACCGACGCCGACGGCGAGCCGTACGACACGCTGGAGGTCCTGATGGTGCTGGGGATCCACGGGCAGCGGGCCGGGCTCAGCCTGATCCACTTCGACACGGAGGTGGGGCCGGGGATCCCCGCCACCTGGACGGAGGGGCCCGGGCGCGACGAGGGGACGGACTTCGAGAGCGTGCTTCCCGGCGGGGAGATGGCCGGGCTGTACTCCATTGTCACGGTGACGGAGGCGCTCCGGCTGGTGGGGCGCGCGCTCTGGTACGTGGACGCGCACCCCGGCCACGTCGCGCGGCACGAGACGGCGGAGCGCCGCGCCGCCGAGCGCCCCGGAACCGCCCCCCTCTCCCGCCTACCCTTCCACCGCGTCTCCCTGGCGGAGGCGGACGGCGGCGCGGCGGCGGAGTGAACGCGCGCGAGGTCGCGGCGGTCCTGGAGGAGATCGCCATGCTCGGGGAGCTGGCGGGGGAGAACGCCTTCCGCACCCGGGCCTTCTCCGCAGCCGCCCGCACGCTCGAGGGCACTACGGCGGACCTGGCGGAGCTGGCCCGCGCCGGGGAATTGACCACCCTCCCAGGCGTGGGCCCCGCCATCGCGGACACCATCGCCGAGCTGCTGGAGACCGGCCGCTCCACGCAGCACGAGCGGCTGCGCGCCAGCGTCCCCGTGGGGGTGCACGACCTGCTCCACATCCCCGGGCTGGGAAGGCGGCGCGTCCGGACGCTGTACGCCGAGCTGGGCGTGGAGTCGCTGGACCAGCTCGAAGACGCCGCCCGCGCCGGTACCATTGCGGCGCTCCCCGGCTTCGGCCGCAAGACGCAGGACAGGGTGCTGCAGGGGCTCGCCTTCGTGCGCGCCTCCGCCGGGCGCCGCCGCTACCCGCGCGGGATGGAGCTGGCGGTCCGCTTCCTGGAGTGGCTGCGCGCCCATCCCGCCGTGGCCGCCGCCGAGATCGCCGGGGAGCTGCGCCGCCGCATGGAGACCGTCGCCACGGTCGACCTGGTGGCCGCCTCGGCGGAGCCGGAGCGGGTGGTGGCGGCGTTCCTGGCGCTGGAGGACGCGGGGGGCAGCGCGGCCCCGGGGGCGGAGGGGCGCTCCACGCTCCGCCTCCGCGACGGGGTGGAGGTCCGCCTCCGCTGCGTGGCCCCGGAGCGCTTCGTCGCCGCCGTCGCCCGGGAGACGGGGAGCGCCGCGCACCTCGCGGATCTGCAGGCGCGGGCGGAGGCGCGCGGGCTGCGGCTGGACGCGGACGGGCTGTGGCGGGGCGGGGAAGCCGTCCCGCTTCCGGACGAGGCGGCGCTCTACGCCGCGCTGGGCCTGGCGTACGTCCCGCCGGAGCTGCGCGAGGGGATGGGCGAGGTCGCCGCGGCGGCCGAGGGGCGCATCCCCCGCCTGGTGGAGACCGCCGACCTGCGGGGCACCTTCCACTGCCACACCACCTGGTCCGACGGCACCGCCACCCTCGCGGAGATGGCGGAGGCTGCGCGCGGGCGCGGGTGGCGGTATCTTGGGATCGCCGACCACTCCCGCTCGGCCTCGTACGCCGGGGGGCTCGTCCCCGCCGCCGCCCGGAAGCAGCAGCGGGAGATCGACGCCTGGAACGCGGCGCACGGCGGCGCGGGCGCGGAGCGCTTCCGCCTCTTCAAGGGGACGGAGTGCGACATCCTCCCGGACGGGCGGCTGGACTACCCGGACGAGCTCCTCGCCGGCTTCGACTACGTGGTGGGCTCCGTCCACTCGCAGTTCGGGATGGGCGAGCAGGCGATGACGGACCGCTTCGTCCGGGCCGTCTCCAACCCGCACCTGACGATGCTGGGGCACCCCACGGGGCGCGTCCTGCTGTACCGCGACGCCTACGCCGTGGACGTGCGGGCGGTGATCGACGCCGCCGCGGAGCACGGCGTCGCCATCGAGATCAACGCCGACCCCAGCCGGCTGGACCTGGACTGGCGGCACGTGCGCTACGCCGCCGGGCGGGGGGTGCTGGTCCCGGTCAACCCGGACGCCCACTCCACGGGCGGGCTGGACAACGTCGCCTACGGCGTGAACGCCGCCCGCAAGGGGTGGCTGGCCGCGCCGCAGGTGCTGAACACGTGGGAACTGGAAGCGGTCGAGGAGCACTTTGCCAAGAGAAAGCAAGGCGGCGCGGCAGGAGCGCACCGCCCGGATCCTTGAGGGGCTCGCCGCCCTTTACCCGGAGAGCCGCTGCTCGCTGGACCACGAGACGCCGCTGCAGCTGCTGGTGGCAACCGTGCTCTCCGCGCAGTGCACGGACGCCATGGTGAACCGGGTCACCCCGGCGCTCTTCGCGAAGTACAGCACCGCGCAGGACTACGCCGACGCCACGCAGGAGGAGATGGAGCAGGCCGTCCGCGCCATCAACTTCTACCGCAACAAGGCGAAGGCGCTGATCGGGCTGGGGCGCGCGCTGGTGGAGCGGCACGGCGGCGAGGTCCCGCGCGACATGGAGGCGCTGGTCGCGCTCCCCGGCGTCGGGCGGAAGACGGCCAACGTGGTGCGCGGGATCGCCTTCGGCGAGGCGGACGGGGTGGTGGTGGACACCCACGTGAAGCGCATCGCCGCGCGCCTGGGCCTCACCCGGGAGGAGGACCCGGAGCGGATCGAGGTGGACCTCCTCAAGCTGCTCCCGTACGAGTCCCGCGTGGTCTTCACGCACCGCGTGATCGACCACGGCCGGGCCGTCTGCACGGCGCGCAGGGCGCACTGCGAGCGCTGCACCCTGGCGGAGCACTGCCCCTCGGCGCCGCACCCGGAGCGGGCGTAGGACCCCCTCCCCCGGCCCCTCCCCGGAGGGGGGAGGGGAGAACGGCGGGAGCCCGGTTTCGCACTCACGCACTCACGCACTCACGCACTTCGTTCAAATGCCGCGTACGCTGATCGCAGACCTCCTGCAGGGAAAGGTCGAGCCGGGCAACCAGGTCACGGTGAAGGGATGGGTCCGCACCCGCCGCGACTCCAAGGCGGGGATCTCCTTCGTCAACGTCCACGACGGGTCGTCCTTCGACGCGATCCAGGTGGTGGCCGGGGGCGACCTCCCCAACTACGCGAGCGAGGTGCAGCGCCTCACCGCGGGCTGCTCCGTGGCCGTGACGGGGGAGCTGGTCCCCACGCCGGGGCGGCCGCAGCCGGTGGAGGTGAAGGCCACCTCCGTAGAGGTGCTGGGGTGGGTGGACGACCCCGAGACCTACCCCATCCAGCCCAAGCAGCACTCCTTCGAGTTCCTGCGCGAGGTGGCGCACCTCCGGCCGCGCACCAACACCTTCGGCGCCGTCACGCGGCTGCGGCACACGCTCGCCATGGCGGTGCACCGCTTCTTCGACGAGCGGCGGTTCCTCTGGATCCACACCCCCATCATCACCACCAGCGACGCCGAGGGCGCGGGGCAGATGTTCCGCGTCTCCACGCTGGACCTGGTGAACCTCCCGCGCACGCCGGAGGGCGAGGTGGACTTCTCGCAGGACTTCTTCGGCCAGTCCGCCAGCCTCACGGTTTCCGGGCAGCTCAACGTGGAGGCGTACTGCCAGGCGCTCTCCAACGTGTACACCTTCGGCCCCACCTTCCGCGCCGAGAACTCCAACACCTCGCGCCACCTGGCCGAGTTCTGGATGGTGGAGCCGGAGATCGCCTTCGCCGACCTCCACGACGACGCCGACCTGGCCGAGGACTTCCTGAAGTACATCTTCAGAGTGGTTCTGGAGGAGCGCGCGGACGACATGAAGTTCTTCGACGAACGCATCCAGAAGGGCGTGGTCGAGCGGCTGGAGCGCTTCGTGGAGTCCAGCTTCGAGCGGATGAGCTACACCGAGGCCGTGGACGCGCTGCAGAAGTCCGGGAGGAAGTGGGAGTTCCCGGTGGAGTGGGGGCTGGACCTGCAGTCCGAGCACGAGCGCTGGCTCACCGAGGAGCACGTCGGCCGGCCGGTGGTGGTGATGAACTATCCCAAGGAGATCAAGTCGTTCTACATGCGCCTGAACGACGACGGCCGCACCGTGGCCGCCATGGACGTCCTCGCCCCCGGGATCGGCGAGATCATCGGCGGCTCCCAGCGCGAGGAGCGGCTGGACGTGCTGGACGCCCGCATGGAAGAGATGGGGCTCCCGAAGGAGCCGTACTGGTGGTACCGCGACCTGCGCCGCTACGGCACCGTCCCGCACGCCGGGTTCGGGCTGGGGTTCGAGCGCACCATCATGTACGCGTCCGGGATGCAGAACATCCGCGACGTGATCCCGTTCCCCAGGACTCCCGGCTCGGCGGAGTTCTGATTTGAACTGCCCGGTCGGGCGTGTCCCCCGCTGGCGCGGGGGCCGGGCTGCGGCGCGGTAACGCACGATACGACCGTGCGTAACCGCGGCGAGCCGCGGAAACGGCCCCGCGTCTCGCCCCTTCGGGCTCGCATCCCTCACGCGACGGCGCCCCCACCGGGATCTCCCGGTAGGGGCGCCGTTTCGCACTTCGCACTCACGGACTCCGTCAGTTCAGCGGACAGCCCGCGTTGTTGAAGCCGTCCAGCTGGCTGGCCAGGGCGAGCATGGTGCTCCGGCTGCGGGTGTCCAGGGCCGCGTTCACCTGCGCGATGACCTGGGCGGTAGTCAGCTCGTAGTCGACGTCCGGGTGCGCCGCGTTGAGGAGCGCCGCGACGGCCTGCTTGAGCAGGAGCCGCGCGGCCGCGGTCGCGTCGCTCCCGCCCTTGAACTCCAGCGCGCTCGCCAGCGAAACGTTGTCGAGGCCGAACGTGTCCGGCACGTCGAACACCGATTCCAGCGTCTGCGCCGGGGCGAACCCGGTCGCGACCCACGAGTCGAAGTGGTGCTGCTGCTTCCAGTAGCCCAGCGTGCAACCCTCGCCGCCCGTGTTCTGGAGGCTGCAGATCCGGATCCCGTCGATGGCGCCCGAGCCGGTACGGGTGTCCGCCACCTCGGTGCCGAGCTGGAAGGAAAAGCTGCTGCCGATGGTGTGCGGGGTGCCGACGGCCACCGTCTGCACGCTTCCGTTTCCGAGGTTCGCGGACTGGGCGACCTGCGTTCCGTCCACCAGGAGCCGGACCCCCGGCGAGCTGGCGTCGATGTCCACCGCGATGAAGGACTGCAGGTAGTAGCTGCCGCCCGAGAAGTTGCCCGAGAAGGTGATGGTTCCCCCCCAGACTGCGTCGCCCCAGGGGACGAACGGGCGGTCGTCGGGGATGACCAGGAGCCGTCCGAGCCCCTCGCAGCCCGCGCACTCGCCGCCGTCGTCGGTCTCCCCCCCGAACGGGTTGTCCTCCCCCCGCCACTGCAGGTCGTCGTCCTCCACCACCACCGAGCCGGGGCCGAACGGGTTGTCGTTCAGCCCGTCGGTCTCGAACGCTCGGGCGCTGACCGCTCCGGCCGAGCCCCCGCCCGGATCGGCGAAGCGCATCGTGGAAACGTTGAGGGTGAGCCCGAGCGTCGGCAGCGACACGGAGGTGACCGCGTCGCCGTGGCGGAACTGGTCGAAGTCGATCACCTCGCACATCTCGACGGTCGCCGCGCGCGCCCCGTCCTCGGGCGCTGGTACGCCGGTGAGAGGCTGGTCCGTGCATCCGGCCGCGGTGAATGCGCCGAGGATCGCTATCCCCAGGAGCCCAGGTAAGCGCTTACTCATGATGCCTCCTCTCGTGCGTGGACCAGCCCGGAAGCGGTGCACTCCGGGCGCATGGAGCCCGTGGCGGAAGAGCTCGCCGAGAGCGGCATCGCGCCGTCTCAGGCAAGCGAGGGCTGGTTCACATCACGTGCCGCGATCCGGATGTTCCCACGATCGCCCGCAAAGCGTTGCGGGAGGCCGCTTGGGGGGCCGCCGCCCGCAGGCGCCGTCGTACGGAAGTCGCGGCGCCGCAACGATTCTGCCTGCCGTGGTGGGACAGAAGTGCCCCACCACGCCGACGGCACCCGGGCGTGCGGCCCTTCGCTTTCGCCGGGGCGGGGGGTGGCGTAGATTGGCCGCCCTGCCCGGGGCCGCGCCCCCGGCGCGCACCGGCCGTCCACCCGACGCGAGATCATGGCCCAGCTTCCCCCGCGCGAGGAGTCCGGCGCGCTCATGCACGCCCACGTGCAGAGCGAATCGCTCCGCCGCCACATGTACTCCGTAGAGGCGGCGTGCCGCGCCTACGCCCGCCGCTTCGGCGAGGACGAGGAGCTGTTCGGCGCCGCCGGGCTCCTGCACGACTTCGACTACGAGGAGCACCCGGACGAGCACCCCCTCTACGGCGCCCGGATCCTGCGGGAGCGCGGGTACCCGGAGGAGCTGGTGCACGCGGTGGAGGCGCACTACGCCGCCCGAACCGGGGTGCAGCCGGAGACGCTGCTGGACCGCACCCTCTGGGCGTGCGACGAGATCACCGGGCTGGTGACCGCCGCGGCGCTGGTGCGCCCCTCGAAGTCCATCATGGACCTGGAGGCCAGCTCCGTGCTCAAGAAGTTCAAGGACCGCGCGTTCGCCGCTGGCGTGAGCCGCGAGGAGGTGCAGCACGCGGTGGAGCTCCTGGGCGAGGACCTGAAGGAGCACACGCAGTTCGTGATCGAGGCGATGCGGGGAATCGCGGGCGAGCTGGGATTGGAGGGCGTGAGACAGTAGCCCGGGCGGCTGCACCAAGCGCTTCCTCGATCGCATGCGACGAAAGCCGCACGATCGTGCGGCTTTCGTGCTCGCAGGAGGTGCCGCGCTCAGGACCTCCGCCGTCGAACCGTTCGCGGCGGCGCTAGTGACGGAGGATCTCCTCGAAGAACGCGACGGCGCGCGGGTCGCCCGTCTCCCCCAGCCAGAACATCGCCCGCTTCCGGAGCCTGGGATTCGGGTTCTCCCGCGCGATCCGGATCAGCGCCGGGACGGCCTCGTCGCGCGGACGCTGAGAGAGCGCGAAGATGGCGTGCTCCTTCACCTCCGTGGGTACCCCCTGCTCCTCCACCATTCCTCCCAGCTCGCGGGTCGCCTCCCGGCCCGCGGCCTGCCCCAGCCAGAAGACCGCCTTTTTCCGCAGCCGCACGTCGCCGTCCGCGCGCGCGATACGGAGCAGCTCCCGCACGGCCTCCGGATCCCTTCGCTGTGAATACGCGAAGATGACCTGCTCCTGCACCTCGGGCTCGGAGGCAGCCGCGTACAGACGCGCGAGATCTCCGACGGGAGCACCGGTCTGTCCGGCCCAGAACACCGCCTGCTTCCGCGTCTTCGCGGCGGCCTCCGGTCGCGCCGCCAGGCGGAGGAGTTGAGGGTGCACGGGCGCACCTTCCGCGAGCACCGCGGCGACGACGGCCTCCTTCCCCACCTCTCCCGGCGCCTGCGCGGCCAGCGCCATCAGGTACTCGACGGCGGCCGCCGGGGAGACCATCCCCAGGTCTCTCCCTGCCGGCTCGTCGCCCCCGCCCACGGTGGTGCGCATGCCGGTCACCTGTCCTCCGGCCACGCGAAGCTCCACGCGTACCGGGCCAGGCTCGCAAACCAGGTCCCCGTCGCGGCCTCCGCCGGGGAAGCTCCAGCGGATGAGGTTGGTGCCGTCCCCCGTCCGCGGATCGCGGATGGCGATCCCGCTCCCGGATCCGCACACCCCCGGGCGGGATGGGAAGCTCATCCGCACCACGCCGTCCCCCACACGGGCGACCTGCTCCGCGATCCCCTGGGCATGGGCGGAGCCGAAGGGGAGGAGAAGGGCGAGCCCCAGGGCGCCCACGAGGGACCTCTGCAACCGTTTCATGCGCTCTTCGCTCCGTGCCAGGGTGATTCCGGGTTCAAACGTACGACACGGCCAGGCCGGGAAGGGTTGCAGCGCATCTTCGAAGGGGCGACTGCAACCCTTCTCGCCGGGCGTGTGTCCTATCCCACGAGCAGGCGCTTGACTCCCTCCTCGAACGGGCCGGCCGGGTGGACGAAAAAGAGCTGATCCGACGCGTTCTCAGCGGAGATCCGGTCGCAGAGCGTGCGCTGTACGACGCGCACGTGGATCGCATCTTCCGGCTCGCGTACCGCATGACGGGCGACGAGGAGCTGGCGAAGGAGTTCACCCAGGAGGCGTTCATCCGGGCGTTCACCCGTCTGCCGAGCTTCCGGGCGGAGGCGGCGCTCTCGACCTGGCTGCACTCGGTCGCGGCTTCGGTGATCATCAACGGTCTGAGGAAGGTGCGGCGGGACCGGCAGCGGGAGATGGGGCTGGACGAGGCACCGGAGATCGCCGTCGGTCCGGGAGTCGGCGAGCCGCGCCTGAGGGCCCGGCTCAAGAGCGCGCTCGACGCGCTGTCCGATCGGTACCGCGCGGTGTTCGTGATGCACGAGATGGAAGGCTACACGCACGAGGAGATCGGCTCCGCGCTGCAGATCGCGCAGGGGACGTCGAAGGCGATGCTCTCCCGGGCACGTGCGAAGCTCCGCGAGCAGCTCGCGGACCTGGCAAAGGAGTTTGTGCTGTGAACCACGAATCGTTCGATGAGCTCCTGCACCGGGCAGCGCAGGAATATCACGTCCCACCGGAAACCCCACGCGAGGAGATCTGGGCAGGGATCGAGCGCGCCCGGTCCGCGGACGAGCTCCGGATGCGGCGGAGGGCGAGCCTCCGGCAGCGGGTCTGGTGGGGGGCGGGGGTCGCGGCCGTCCTGCTGATGGGGATCTCGATCGGCCGGCTCACGGTCGGGGCGGAGCGGCCGTCGGCGGTCGCGGTCGGCGCGCCCGCCCCCGCGCCGCGAGCGGCCCATCACGTGGCGGCTACCCAGCACCTGAGCCGGGTGGAGGTGCTCCTCACCACCGCCCGGACCGAGGCGGCCGCGGGCTCCGTCGACCAGCAGACCGTCGCCTGGGCGAGGGAGCTCCTCTCCACCACGCGTCTGCTCCTGGATTCCCGCGCCGCCGCGGACCCGGAGCTCCGCCTCCTCCTGGAGGACCTGGAGATGGTCCTGGCCCAGATCGTCCAGCTTCCGGCCGGAACCGCTCCGGAGGCGGTCGTCGAAGAGGAGCTGGGCCTGGTGAAGGACGCGATCGAGCGGAGGGACGTCCTTCCGCGGCTGCGAGGCGCGATTCCGGCCGGCCCCCCGGCCCTTACGACCTGAGGAGAGATCCGTGAAGCACGCCATTACGTGGCTCGCGCTCGCCGCGGCCCTGGCCTCGACCGACGCCCTGGCGCACGTGGCACCGGCGCCTCCCGCGCCCGGGGCCTTCTCGGACGGGCCGGAAGATCCGCCGCCAGCGCGCCATCCCCAGGATCCGGCCGACGCACTGTATCGTACCGCCCGGACCGCCCTGAGCCAGAACGACTATCGCCGGGCCGCCCAGCTCTTCCGGCAGATCGCGGACCGGCATCCCCGCTCGGCGTACACGCCCGATGCGTACTACTGGGAGGCCTTCGCGCTCTACAGGATCGGGGGGAGCGCCAACCTCCGCGCCGCCCTGGAGCGGCTGGAAAGCCAGCGGGGCGCCCATCCGCGCGCGGCCAGCCGCGGGGACGCCGACGTGCTCGTCACCCGCGTGCGGGGCGAGCTGGCCCGCCTGGGGGACGCGGGCGCGGCAGAGCAGGTGAGCCGGCAGGCCTCCAGGACCGCGGAGTCGTGCCCCCAGGAGCGCGACGAGGTCCGCACCGCCGCGCTGAACGCCCTGCTGCAGATGAACGCCGAGCAGGCGCTTCCCATCCTCCGGCAGGTGCTCGCGCGGCGGGACGCCTGCTCCGCGAAGCTCCGCGAGCGGGCGGTCTTCCTCGTGGCGGAGAAGCGCACTGCCGACACGGAGAGCCTCCTCCTCGACGTGGCGCGCAGCGATCCGGACCGCCGGGTCCGCGAGCAGGCGGTCTTCTGGCTCTCGGAGATCCCCACCGAGCGCGCGGTCGCCACCCTGGAGCAGATCCTCCGGACGTCGAGCGATTCCAGGATCCGGGAGAAGGCCCTGTTCGCGCTTTCCCGCCACCGCAGCCCCCGCGCCGCCCGGCTCCTCCGGGAGGCCGCGGAGCAGAGCGACCTCCCCGTCGACCTGCGGGCGAACGCGATCTTCTGGCTGCACGAGAACCGCTCCGCGGAGAACGTCGCCTACCTCCGCGACCTCTACCGGCGCCTGGACCGCCCGGAGCTGAAGGAGAAGGCCCTGTTCTCCCTCTCGCAGATGCGCGGCCAGGGAAACGACCGCTGGCTTCTCGGAGTGGCCCTCGAAGCGGGCGAGCCGATCCAGATGCGCAAGAAGGCCCTCTTCTGGGCGAGCGAATCGGGCGCCCCGGCGGCGGAGATCGTCAACGTGTACGACCGCGCCCAGGACCGCCCGATGCGAGAGCACGTCATCTTCGTCCTCTCGCAGCGTCCGGAGCCCGCCGCGCTCGACAAGCTGATCTCGATCGCCCGCAGCGACCGCGATCCTCACCTCCGCAAGAAGGCGGTCTTCTGGCTCTCGCAGTCGAAGGATCCCCGTGCCGCGAGGGTGCTGCAGGAGATCATCGCCGGCGAGTAACGTCGTCACCACCCGCGTCTTCCGCCGGGCTCCCGCCGGCAGCATCGGCCGTACGGCGGGCCGCACCCTTCGACACGCCTCCCGAGCAGGCCGCTCCACGAGCGTCACGCAGCACCCGGGCACGCCCGGTGCGATCCATGCGGCGGGCCGCCGGGGGCCGCGGGTCGGCGTGAACGGTGAACGGGACGGTGACGATGGCGAGCGCGCGCGGGGCGGGGGTGCTGGAGCGGTGGTTCCACCTCCGTGCGCACGGGACCGACGTGCGCAGGGAGGTGGAGGCGGGGCTCACCACCTTCCTGACCATGGCGTACATCCTCGCGGTGAACCCGCAGATCCTGGGGGAGGCGGGGGTGCCGGTGGAGGGGGCGCTCTTCGCCACGGCCGTCTCCGCCGCGATCGGCTCGGTGCTGATGGGCGTGCTGGCGAACTACCCCTTCGCGCTGGCGCCGGGGATGGGGCTCAATGCCTACTTCACCTACTCGGTCGTCATCGGGATGGGGGTGCCGTGGCAGACGGCGCTCGGGGCGGTGTTCATCTCCGGCGTCGTCTTCATCGTGCTCACGGTGGGGAGGGTGCGCGAGCTGGTGGTGCGCGCCATCCCGCTCACGCTCAAGCTCGCCACGGGGGGCGGGATCGGCCTCTTCATCGCCTTCATCGGGCTCCGCAACTCCGGGGTGGTGGCCGCCAGCCCGGCCACCTTCGTCACCCTGGGCGAGGTCGCCTCGCCCCCCGTGCTCCTGGCGCTGGGCGGGCTGGTCCTCACGGCGGCGCTCATGGCGCGGGGGTGGAAGAGCGCCGTCATCCTCGGGATCGTCGCCACGGCGGCCGGGGCCTACCTCACCGGGGTGGCCCGGCCCCCGACGCGGCTGGTCGCCATCCCGGACGCGGGCGCCACCTTCCTGCAGATGGACGTGGCCGGCGCGCTGGGGCTGGGGCTGCTGCAGGTGGTGTTCGTCTTCCTGTTCGTGGACATGTTCGACAGCGTGGGGACGCTGGTGGGGCTCGGCCGGCAGGCGGGGTACCTCACGCCGGAGGGCGACCTGCCCCGCGCCAAGCGCGCCCTCATGGCGGACGCGGTGGCGACCACCGCGGGCGCGGCGCTGGGGACGTCCACCGTCACCGCGTACATCGAGAGCGCCACCGGCGTGGCGGAGGGCGGGCGGACGGGGCTCACCGCGGTCACGGTGGGCGCACTCTTCGCGCTCGCGGTCTTCTTCTCCCCGCTGGCGGCGGCGGTCCCCGCGGTCGCCACGGCCCCGGCGCTGATCATCGTCGGGAGCCTGATGCTCAAGGCGGCGCTGGGCGTCTCCTGGGACGACGCCACCGAGGCGGTCCCCGCCTTCGTCACGCTGGTCGCCATGCCGCTCACCTTCTCCATCGCCAACGGGCTGGCGCTGGGGTTCATCACCTACCCGGTGATCAAGGTGCTCGCCGGACGGGCGCGGGAGGTCAGCCCGCTGGTGTACGTGCTGGCCGCGCTCTTCGCCCTGCGCTTCGCCTACCTCGGGGGCGGGTAGCGGCGCTTCCCGCCGCTGTGCCATGGGGCTGCCGGACCCGCATTGCTCGGCTACTGCGGGAAACGTAAATTCCCCCGCATGGCCGACATCGACGAGATCGAACGGGCCGTCGGCGGTCTCTTCCCGCGGGGCTCTCCAGGTTCCGGGAATCGTTCCCGGAGTTCGACCCGGAGGCAGACCGCCTCGTCTCGGCCGCTGCACGCCTTCCCGGCGCCGGTTCGTCCTCTTCCCTCCACCCGCTTCCCGGAGCACACCGGATGAAGAACCGTACCAGCCTCTGGCCCGCCGCCGCCATCCTGCTGGCGCTCGGCGGGTGCGCCACGCAGACCGCGGCCGTCCCCCCGCAGGCGCCGGGCGGCTCCGCGCCGGCCGCCGCCGAGC
>DASYWD010000329.1 GCA_035936415.1 Longimicrobiaceae bacterium | reverse complement strand
GAAGCGCCCCCCGCCGCCAGTGGGGAGCGCCCTGCCGCCGCGGCGCAGGGGGGCGGGGGCGCGCCCGGCGAGCCCGGCCCGAAGCCGTACGCGCAGGTCGTCACGGCGCGCGCCCAGACCCGGCAGGGACTGTTCACCACCCACCGCGTGGGGAGCAGGCTCTACTACGAGATCCCGGCGAAGGAGCTGGGGAAGGAGATGCTCCTGGTCTCCCAGATCGCCCGCAACATGCTGGGCTCCGGGTACGGCGGGCAGGCGGTGGCGAACCACGTGCTCCGCTGGGAGCGGCGCGACAACCGGGTGTAGCTGCGCAGCGTCTCGTACGACATCGTGGCCGACACCGCGCTCCCCATCGCCCGTGCGGTGGAGGCGGCCAACTACGAGCCCGTGGTGGCGGTCTTCAACGTGGAGGCGTGGGGGCCGGACGGCTCCGCGGTGATCGACGTGACGCGGCTCTTCACCACCAGCACGCCGGAGTTCGGGGTGGGAAACGCGCTGCGCGGCTCGCTGGACGCGTCGCGCTCCTTCATCGAGCGGGTGGCCGCCTTCCCGGACAACGTGGAGGTGGAGGCCACGCAGACCTACACCGTCACCCCGCCCGCCTCCCCCAGCGTCCCCGAGGAGCTGCGACCCGGCGCGCGCACCGCGAGCGTGGTGGTGCACTGGAGCATGGTGCGCCTCCCGGAGAAGCCCATGAGGCCGCGCCTGCACGATTCGCGGGTGGGGTTCTTCGGCGTGACCCGGCGCGACTTCGGCACGGAAGAGCACCGCGCCGCGCGCCGCACCTACATCTCGCGGTGGCGGCTGGAGAAGCGGGACCCCTCCGCGGAGGTCTCCGAGCCGGTGAAGCCCATCGTCTTCTACGTGGACCCGGCCACGCCGGCCCAGTGGGTCCCGTACGTGAAGCGGGGGATCGAGGACTGGCAGCCGGCGTTCGAGGCGGCCGGGTTCCGGGGCGCCATCGTGGCGCGCGACGCGCCCACCCCGGCGGAGGACCCGGACTGGTCGGCCGAGGACGCGCGCCATTCCGTGGTGCGCTGGCTCCCCTCCGAGATGGAGAACGCGACGGGGCCGCGGGTGGTGGACCCGCGCACCGGGGAGATCCTGGAGGCCGACATCCGGATCTACCACAACATCCTGAACGTCCTGCGCAGCCAGTACTTCGGGCAGGTGGCGCCGCTCGATCCGCGGGCGCGGCGCGTCCCCTTCCCGGACTCGCTGATGGGCGAGCTGCTGCGCTACGTGGTGGCGCACGAGGTGGGGCACACGCTGGGCTTCCCCCACAACCACAAGGCGAGCGCCACCTACCCGGCCGACAGCCTGCGCAGCGTGGGCTTCCTGCGGCGGATGCGGCACACGCCCTCCATCATGGACTACTCGCGCTTCAACTACGTGGCGCAGCCCGAGGACCGCGTTCCGCCGGAGCTGCTCGTCCCCGTGGTGGGCCCCTACGACCGCTTCGCCACCGCGTGGGGGTACCGGCCGATCCCGGAGGCGCGCACCCCGGAGGAGGAGCGCCCGGTGCTGGACGCCTGGGCGCGCGAGCAGGACCGCAAGCCGTACCTGCGCTTCACCACCGTGGGGAGCAGCGGCGCCGACCCGGGCGACCACATCGAGGCCGTGGGCGACGCGGACCCGGTGTACTCCACCCGCATGGGGCTGCGCAACGTCCGCCGGACCGTCCCCCTGCTGATCCCCGCCACGGTGCGGCCGGGCGAGGACTTCGCCGACCTGCACGAGCTGTACACCCGGCTGGTGGGCCAGTGGCGGACGGAGCTGGGGCACGTGGCGATCCTAGTGGGCGGAGTGGACTCGCAGGAGAAGCGGGGCGGGCAGGAGGGGGTGCGCTTCACCCCGGTGGCCCGCGCGCGCCAGCGGGAGGCGGTGCGCTTCCTGAACGAGGAGGCGTTCCGCACGCCGCGCTTCTTCCTGGACCCGGAGATCCTCCGGCGCATCGAGGTGGAGGGGGCGATGAGCCGCATCGGCAGCGCGCAGCGCGGCATCCTCCAGCAGCTCCTGAACGACGCCCGGATGCGGCGGATGACCGAGTTCGAGGCGCTGGCGGCCGATGCGTCGCAGGTGTACACCGTGGGCGAGATGCTGGGCGACGTGCGGCGGGGGATCTGGAGCGAGCTGGAAGGGGGGAGGGTGGAGGTGGACCCCTTCCGCCGCAACCTGCAGCGGATCTACCTGGCGGAGGTCGAAGTGCGGGCGAGCCCGCCCGCGCGCCCCGCCGGCTCCACGGCCGCCGCCGTGCCCACCGAGGCGCAGGCGCTCCTTCGCGGCGAGCTGCGCGCCCTGGAGGCGGCGCGGGACCAGATCGGGAGGATCCTGGAGGCGAAGTAGTGCGAAGTGCGGAGCGGCGCCCCCGCCGGGAAATCCCGGCGGGGGCGTCGTCACCAGGTGAGCACGATCTTGCCGAAGGAGTCGTTGGACTCCATGTAGCGGTGGGCCTCGGCGATGTCGGCGAAGGGGTAGGTGCGGTCGATCACGGGGCGGATCTTCCCGGAGGAGAGCAGCGGGAGCACGGTGCTGGAGAACTCCCGCGCCAGGGCGATCTTCTCCTCCAGCGGGCGGGAGCGCATCACCGTGCCGACGATGCGGATCCGTCGGCGGAGGATCAGCCCCAGGTCCAGCTCCACCCTGGAGCCGGCCACCGTGCCCACGACCACCACCCTCCCGCCCTGCGCCAGCCCGCGCAGCGACGCCTCCAGCACCTTCCCGCCCACCAGGTCCAGCACGGCGTGCACCCCGCTCCCGTAGGTGGCGCTCTCCAGCGCGGCGGGGAGCTCCTCGCGCGAGGTGTCGATCCCCACGTCCAGCCCCAGCTCCTCCGCGCGGCGCAGCTTCTCCGCCGTGCGCGAGGTGCCGATCGTCGTGGCGCCCGCGGTGTGGGCGAGCTGCACCGCGGCGGTGCCGACGCCGCTCCCCACGGCGTGGATCAGCACCCGCTCCCCCACCTCCAGCTCCAGCCGGCGGAAGAGCGCGTCGTAGGCGGTGAGGAAGGCCTCGGGGACGGCCGCCGCCTCCTCCACCGGGAGGTCGTGCGGGATCCGCATGGCCTCGCGCTCGTGCACCACGACGTACTCGGCGTGGCCGCCGCCGCCCACGATCCCCATCACCCGGTTCCCCACCGCCCAGAGGCCGGCGCCCTCGCCCACCGCGTCCACCTCGCCCGCGTACTCCAGCCCGGGGACGTCCTGCGGCGCCCCGGGCGGGGCGGGGTAGCGGCCCATGCGCTGCAGCAGGTCGGCGCGGTTCAGCGCGGAGGCGTGCACCCGTACCCGGATCTCGCCGGGACCCGGCTCCGGGAGGGGGCGCTCGGCCAGCGAGAGGGTCTCCGGCCCGCCGGGGCGGGCGATGGTCACCGCGCGCATCAGTGGGCCGGGGCGCCCGCGGCACGGCCGCGGAGGAAGGCCTCGATCCCGCGGACGTGCGCGTCGGCCAGGCGGTCCAGGAACTCCGGGTTCCGCAGCGCCGCCTCCTGCTCCGGGATCAGCATGAACAGCGACTCCGTGAGGGTGGTCGGCATCCAGGTGGGGCGCACCAGCGCCAGGTTGGACTGCCGCGCCCCCAGGTCGGGGATCCGCGTGACGCCGACGATCTCCCGGTCCAGCTCCCGCGCCAGCGCCGCGGAGAAGGGGTGGAAGTAGTAGGTGCTCGTCCCGTGGCTGCGGAACGGGTTCACGCCCTCGCCGAAGGCGTTGTTGTGCACCGAGACCAGCAGGTGCGCGTCGCCGGCCACCGCCATCCCGGTCCGCTCGGCCAGCCCGACCGGGACGTTGGCGGTGCGGGTCATCAGCACCTCCGCGCCGCGCGCCCGGAGCCGGTCCGCCAGGCGGGTGCCGATGGCGAGGTTGGCCTCGGCCTCGGTCAGCCCGGTGGGGCCGGTGGCGCCGGCGGGCGGGTGCCCCGGGTCGATGG
>DASYWD010000328.1 GCA_035936415.1 Longimicrobiaceae bacterium | reverse complement strand
AGGTGGTGCGCCAGGCGGTTCGCCCGGGCGTTCAGCTCCGCGTAGCTGAGCGCCTCGCCCGCGAAGACGAGCGCCACCGCGTCGGGGCTGCGCCGCGCCTGCGCCTCGAAGAGCTGGTGCACGCACAGCTCGCGCGGGTACGGCGCCTCGGTGGCGTTCCACCTCTCCACCACCTGCTGCCGCTCCTCCTCCGGGAGCATCTCCAGCCCGGCAACCGGCCGCTCCGGCCCGGCCGCCATCTCCTCCAGCACCCGCCGCAGGTAGCCCAGGTAGCGCTCCATCGTGCCCCGGCCGAAGAGCGACGCCGCGTACTGCGCCCCGCCCACGATCCGCCCCTCCGACTCGCCCAGCGAGAGCGACAGGTCGTACTTGGCGCTCACCTGCTCCGCGCCGCCGGCTCCCACCCGCGTGAGGCCCGGCAGCTCAAGCTCGCCCCCGGGCGCATTCTGCCAGGCGAGCGTCACCTGGAAGAGCGGGGTGTGCGCCAGGCTGCGCGCCGGCCGCACCGCCTCGACCACCTGCTCGAAGGGGATGTCCTGGTTCTGCTGCGCCTCCAGCGCGCGCTCCCGCACCCGCTCCAGCAGCTCCGCGACCGTCGGCGCGCCCGAGAGGTCCACGCGCAGCGCCAGCGTGTTCACGAAGAAGCCGATCAGCCCTTCGATCTCCCTCCTGCCCCGGTTGGCCGTGGGCGTGCCCACGACCAGGTCCTCCTGCCCCGAGAGCCGCGAGAGCACCACCGCCCAGCCGGCCAGCAGCGTCATGAACAGCGTCGTCCCCTGCCGCTGCGACAGCACCTTCAGCCCGGCGGTCAGCTCCTCGTCCAGCACCACCCCCAGCGCGGCTCCGGCGAAGTCCTGCTGCGCAGGGCGCGGGCGGTCGGCGGGCAGCTCCAGCAGCTCGGGCGCGCCGGCGAGCGTCCGCTTCCAGTACTCCGCCTGCTGGCGCAGCACCTCTCCCTCCACCCAGCGCCGCTGCCAGACGGCATAGTCGGCGTACTGCACCGGAAGCTCCGGCAGCGGGTCCGCCTCCCCGCTGCGGAAGGCGGCGTAGAGCGCGCTCAGCTCGCGGGTGAACACGCCCATGCTCCAGCCGTCGGCGACGACGTGGTGCATGATCACCTGCAGCGCGTGCTCCTCCTCCCCCAGGCGCACCAGGCACCCGCGGATGAGCGGCCCCCGCTCCAGGTCGAAGAGCGTGCTCCACTCCTGCGAGAGCAGGCGGCGCAGCTCCTCCTCCGGCTCCGCCGCTCCTCGCAGGTCGTGCTCCGCGAGGGGGAACCGGCTCTCTTCGCTCGGGGTGATCCGCTGCACCGGCTCGCCGCCGGCCACTGAGAAGCTCGTGCGCAGCGCCTCGTGCCGCGCCACGATCCGATCCAGCGCCTGCCGCAACGCCGCACGATCCAGCTCCCCCCGCAGCCGCAGCCGCCAGGGGATGTGGTAGGCGTTCCCCAGCCCGCCCATCTGCTCCAGGAACCAGAGCCGCTGCTGCGCGAAGGAGAGCGGCAGCGGCGCGGTGCGCTCCGCCGGCTCGATGGGCGGCAGGTCCGCACGGGCCGCCGCCGCCACGGTGCGCGCGTACTCGGCCAGCACGGGGACGCGGAAGACCTCTCCCAGGGGGACCTCCGCCCCGAGCCGCTGCCGCACCCGCGAGGCCACCTGCACCGCCAGCAGGGAGTGCCCGCCCAGCTCGAAGAAGTGGTCCGAGCGGCCCACCCGCTCCACCTTCAGCACCTCCGCCCAGATCTCCGCCAGCGCCTGCTCCACCTCGCCCTGCGGCGCCTCGTAGCCCCGCCGCGCGTACGCATCCCCCTCCGGCGCCGGCAGCGCCCTCCGGTCCAGCTTCCCGTTGGGCGTCAGCGGCAGCACCTCCAGCCGCACGTACGCCGCCGGCACCATGTACTCCGGCAGCCGCTCCGCGAGGTAGGCCCGCAGGCCGTCCGCTCGCACCTCGTCGGGCCCCGCCCAGTACGCGACCAGCCGCTTCTCCCCTGCGTCGTCCTCCCGGGCCACCACCACGGCCTCGCGCAGGCCCGGGTGCTCCAGGAGCCGCGCCTCGACCTCCCCCAGCTCGATCCGGAAGCCCCGCACCTTCACCTGCGCGTCGTTCCTCCCCAGGAACTCGATGCTCCCGTCCGGCAGCCACCGCCCCTGGTCTCCCGTCCGGTACAGCCGCCCGCCCGGCTCCTTCCCGAACGGATCGGGGACGAAGCGCTCCGCGGTCAGCTCCGGCCGTCCCAGGTAGTCGCGCGCGACGCTCCCCCCGCCCAGGCAGATCTCCCCCGGCGCGCCCACGAGCGCCGCGCTCCCTTCGGCGTCCAGCACGTAGAGCGCGGCGTTGCCGAGCGGACGCCCCACCATCTGCCGCCAGGCCGCTTCCGGGCTGGCGCGGTGTGCCGCGCAGATGATCGTCCCCTCCGTGGGTCCGTAGAGCACGTGCACCTGCGCCGCCGGGAAGACGGCCCGCATCTCCGCCAGCAGCTCGGGAGCGACCGCGTCCCCTCCCACGAAGACGCGCCGCACCGCGGGCAACGTCCCCTCCGGCGCCGCCCGCACCTCCTGGACGATGCGGCGCATCAGCGCCGGGACGGCGTGCACCGCGGTGCACCCGGAGAGCTCCGCCACCAGGCGCGGCACGTCCAGCACCTCCTCGCGCGTGACCAGCCGGACGCCGCTCCCGGCCAGGAGGGGGAGGAGGGACTCGAAGAGCCAGATGTCGAAGGCGAAGCTCGCCAGCGCGTGGACCCGGTCCGTGGGCCCGAAGCCGAACGCCTCGCGCGCCGCGACCAGGGTGGAGACGAGGCTGCCGTGCTCCACGCGCACGCCCTTGGGCCGCCCCGTGGAGCCGGAGGTGTAGATCACGTAGGCCAGGTGCCGGGGCGTGAGCCCCACGCGCCCGCGCTCCGGGTTGGTGCGCGGAGCGCCCGTCCAGGCGGGCTCCTGCGCTCCCACGTCGAGCATGGACGGGCCGGTCCCGGCGAAGCGGTCCTCCAGCGAAGCCCGGGTCAGCAGCACCACAGGCGCGCTGTCCCGGAGCATGTAGCCCAGCCGCTCCTCCGGGTACGAGGGATCGAGCGGCACGTAGGCGCCCCCGGCCTTGAGCACCCCGAACACGCCCACCATCATCTCCGGGCCGGGCTCCAGGCAGATCCCCACCCGCGAGTCCGGCCCCACCCCCAGGTCTCGCAGGTGGTGCGCCAGCTGGTTGGCCCCGGCGTTCAGCTCTGCGTAGGAGAGCGAGCGGTCCCCGCAGAGCAGCGCGGCCGCATCCGGGGTGCGCTCCACCTGTGCCTCGAACAGCTCGTGGATGCAGGGGCCGCCGCCCCTGGCGCCCCAGCCGTGGCCGCCCACGATCTCCAGCAGTGCCGCCTTGTGCTCGCGGAGCTGGCCGACCGTCTCCGGGTCCAGCGCCGCGCGGTTGCCGACGACGCGCAGCTCGCCGTCGTGGACGCGCAGCCGGATCCCGGCCGTGCCGAGCCTTTCCAGGAGGGTGGTGATGGTCACAGCGCGATCTCCACGTTGTCGTTCCAGTCCTCCAGCACCAGCCGCTGCTCTTCCGCGCTCATGAGCGGCAGCCGGCCGACGACCTGTCCATCGTCCCTCACCATCTCCTCCAGAACCCGGCGCAGGTAGCCGAGGTGGCGCTCCACCGTGTCCCTCTCGAAGAGCGCCGTCGCGTACTCCACCCCGCCGACGATCCTCCCCCCGTCCCGCTCCGCGAGAGCGAGCGACAGGTCGAACTTCGCGGTCGACGGCGACGCCGGGCCCGTGGCACCCACCGTGAGGCCCGGCAGCTCCAGCGTACGGGCGGACGTGTTCTGAACCGAGAGCATCACCTGGAAGAGCGGGGTGTGCGACCGGCTGCGAACCGGCCGCACCGCCTCGACCACCTGCTCGAAGGGGATGTCCTGGTTCTGCTGCGCCTCCAGCGCGCGCTCCCGCACCCGCTCCAGAAGCTCCGCGACCGTCGGCGCGCCCGAGAGGTCCACGCGCAGCGCCAGCGTGTTCACGAAGAAGCCGATCAGCCCTTCGATCTCCCTCCTGCCCCGGTTGGCCGTGGGCGTGCCCACGACCAGGTCCTCCTGCCCCGAGAGGCGCGAGAGCACCGCGGCCCAGCCGGCCAGCAGCGTCATGAACAGCGTCGTCCCCCGCCGCTGCGAGAGCGCCTTCAGTCCCGCCGTCAGCTCCCCGTCCAGCTCCAGGCCGACGAACGAGCCCGCGAAGTCCTGCTGCGCGGGGCGCGGGCGGTCGGTGGGCAGCTCCAGCAGCTCGGGCGCACCGGAGAGTGTCCGCTTCCAGTACTCCGCCTGCTGGCGCAGCACCTCTCCCTCCACCCAGCGCCGCTGCCACACCGCGTAGTCCGCGTACTGCACCGCCAGCTCCGGCAGCGGGTCCGCCTCCCCGCTGCGGAACGCGGCGTAGAGCGCGCTCAGCTCGCGGGTGAGCACGCCCATGCTCCAGCCGTCGGAGACGACGTGGTGCATGGCCACCTGCAGCACGTGCTCGTCCTCTCCGAGCCGCACCAGGCACCCGCGGATGAGCGGCCCCCGCTCCAGGTCGAACGGCACGCCCGACTCCTCCGCCATCAGGCGGCGCAGCACCTCCTCGGGCTCCGCCTCGGCGCGCAGGTCGTGCTCCACCAGGGAGAAGCGGCTCTCCTCCAGCGGGGTGATCCGCTGCACCGGCTCGCCGCTGGCCAGGGAGAAGCTCGTGCGCAGCGCCTCGTGCCGCGCCACGATCCGATCCAGCGCCTGCCGCAATGCCGCACGATCCAGCTCCCCTCGCAGGCGCAGCCACCGCTGGACGTGGTAGGCATTCCCGACCCCGCCGAGCCGCTCCAGGAACCAGAGCCGCTGCTGCGCGAAGGAGAGCGGCAGCGGCGCGGTGCGCTCCGCCGGCTCGATGGGCGGGAGGTCCGCGCGGGCCGCGGCCGCGACGCGACGCGCGAGCTCCGCCAGCACGGGGAGGCGGAAGACCTCTCCCAGGGGGACCTCCACCCCGAGGCTCTGCCTGAGCCGCGAGACCACCTGCACGACGCGCAGGGAGTGGCCGCCCAGCTCGAAGAAGTGGTCCTGCCGCCCGACCCGCTCGAGGCCCAGCAGGTCCGACCAGATCTCCGCCAGCGCCTGCTCCACCTTCCCGACCGGCGGATCGTACGTGCGCGCCGGGTAGGCGTCCCCCTCGGGCGCCGGGAGGGCCCTGCGGTCCAGCTTGCCGTTGGGCGTCAGCGGCAGCGCCTCCAGCCGCACGTACGCCGCAGGCACCATGTACTCCGGGAGCCGTTCGAGGAGCTGCGCGCGCAGGCAGTCCACGCCCACCTCCTCCGGGCCCACCCAGTACGCCACCAGCCGCCTCTCCCCGGGCGTATCCTCCCGCGCCGCCACGACCGCCTCGCGCACTCCCGGGTGCGCCAGCAGCGCGGCCTCCACCTCGCCCAGCTCGATCCGGTAGCCCCGCACCTTCACCTGGAGGTCGTTCCGCCCCACCAGCTCCAGCGCAGCGTCCGCCAGCCACCGGCCCAGGTCCCCCGTGCGGTACATCCGTGCTCCGGGCTCGACGCCGAACGGGTCCGGCACGTAGCGCTCGGCGGTCAGCTCCGGCCGGTTCTGGTATCCCGGCCCCACCGGCACTCCGCCGATGTGCACCTCCCCCACCACGCCCGTCGGGACCGGCTCGCCGTGTGGGTCCAGCACGTAGATCCGCCCGTTGGCGATCGGCCGTCCGGCCGGCACCGGCCGGGCGAGGTAGGCCGACAGGTCCGCGGAGAGGCGGTGGTACGTCACGATCCCCGAGCACTCGGTGGGACCGTAGAGGTTGACGAGCGCCGGCCGCAGCTCCGGCAGCTCGAGCAGCTTCCGCGGCTGCGCGGGCTCCCCCACCAGGATCACCAGCCGCATCCCGGCCAGCTCACCACCGTGCGCCGCGTCGACCAGCGCTCCGAACGCCGTCGGGGTCAGGTTCATCATGCTGATCCCGCTCCCGGCGATCTGCTCGACGATGCCGCGCGGGTCGAACGGCTCCGCGGCCAGGTGCAGCTGCCCGCCCGCGAAGAGCGGGGCGAACATGTTCCGGTACGTTCCGTCGAAGCTGTACGACGTGGCGACCAGGACCCGGTCGCTCTCGCCGACACCGAACTCCCGCCCGTACCAGTGGATCAGGTTGAGCGCCTTCGCGTGGACCGTCCAGACGCCCTTGGGACGGCCGGTCGAGCCGGAGGTGTAGGTCACGTAAGCCACGTGCTCCGGCGTCACGCCCACGCGCTCGCGCGAAGGGTTCGTGTCCGGCCCGCCGGCGGGCTCCGCATCGAGGTCGACCACCGCCACTCCGGTCCCCTCGAACAGCCCGGCCAGCGAGCCGCGGGTCAGCAGCGCCGCCGGTGCGCTGTCCTCGAGCATGTACTGGAGCCGCTCCCCCGGGTATTCGGGGTCGAGCGGCACGTAGGTCCCCCCTGCCTTGAGCACTCCCAGGATCGCGACCATCATCGCCAGGCCGCGCTCCACGCAGATGCCCACCCGCGTGTCCGGCCCTACGCCCAGCCCCAGGAGGTGGTGCGCCAGCCGGTTCGCCCGCCGGTTCAGCTCCGCGTACGTGAGCCGCTTGTCCGCGAAGACCACGGCGACCTCGTCCGGGATCCGCTCGGCCTGGGCCTCGAAGAGCTCGTGGATGCACCGGTCTGCCGGGTACGGCGCCGCGGTGTCGTTCCACACCTCCAGCAGCTGGCGCCGCTCCTCCTCCGAGAGCAGCGGCAGGCTGTCCACCGCCCGGTGCTCGTCCGCCGCCATCGCCTCCAGCACGCGGCGCAGGTAGCCCAGGTAGCGCTCTACCGTGGCGCCGTCGTACAGCGACGTCGCGTACTGCGCCCATCCGGCGATCCGCCCGCCCGACTCCCCCAGCGAGAGCGACAGGTCGTGCTTCGCGCTCTCCTGCCGCGCGCCGCCGCCGGCCCGCACCCGCGTGAGGCCCGGCAGCTCCAGCTCGCCCCCGGGCGCGTTCTGCCAGGCGAAGGTCACCTGGAAGAGCGGGCTGTGCGCCAGGCTGCGCGCCGGCCGCACCGCCTCGACCACCTGCTCGAAGGGGACGTCCTGGTTCTGCTGCGCCTCCAGCGCGCGCTCCCGCACCCGCTCCAGCAGCTCCCCCACCGTCGGCGCGCCCGAGAGGTCCAGCCGCAGCGCCAGCGTGTTGACGAAGAAGCCGATCAGCCCCTCGATCTCCCTCCTGCC
>DASYWD010000327.1 GCA_035936415.1 Longimicrobiaceae bacterium | reverse complement strand
GGGGGGAGGCGATTCGCCTCCCCCCCGCCGCTTTCCTCCCCGGCCCGCCGGCTCAGCCCCCGTAGGGGAGCCCGCCGGTGGGATCCTGGCCGGGCTGCTGCTGCTCCGGGCGCGGCTGCCGGATCCGCGGCGGCCGGCCGAAGCTGGTGTTGAAGCCCAGGAACACCGCCCTCGCTCCCCAGCGGCGCCGGCTCTCCTGGATGAAGCGCCCGTCGTCCGTGCGGACGGTGAAGCCCATGGTGTTGAAGGGGTCCATCACCCGCAGGCTCAGGCTGGAGCGGTCGCCCCGGAGCTTCTGCCGCAGCGAAAGGTTGGTCATGGTGAAGGCAGAGATGCGGCCCTGCTCCACGTCCATGGGGGCGCGGTACATCACCATCCCCTGCACGTCCAGCCTGGGGTTCACCTTGAAGCTGCCGTTCAGTCGCGCCGACCACCCCAGGGCGTCGGTCCGGAGCCCCGGCGCGACGTTGCTCCCGTCCGTCTCCATCCGGAAGGCGTTGAGCCCCGCGAAGCCGCTGAAGCGGTCGCCCAGCCGGAGCGAGCCCGTGACGTCGGTGCCGAACGACTCGCTGGTCGCCAGGTTCCTGAAGGTGCTGGTGGTGACCCCGTCGTCGCCCACCGTGCGGGTGCGCCGGATGGCGTCCTCCGTGCGCCGGTAGAACGGCGTCACCTGCAGCGAGCCCTTGGGCCACGACTGCTGGTAGCCCAGCTCGAAGGCGTGGGTGAATTCCGGCGTCAGCTCCGGGTTGCCCACCATGACGTTGCGCTCGTCCTCGTGGAAGGCGAACGGGTTCAGCAGTCGCGTGTCCACCCGCTGGATCCGCCGCGAGTAGCTCGCCTTGAGCTGGCGGGAGTCGCTCAGGTCGTACGCGGCGAGCGCGCTGGGGAAGAAGCTGGTCTTGTCGGCGTCGTAGGTGCCGCCCCCCGCCAGCGCGAACTCGGAGGTGGCCCGCTCGGCGCGGAGCCCGCCCTGCAGCGACACCTTCCCGACCCCGTGGCTCAGGACGCCGTAGACGGCGTGCACCTGCTCGTCGTACTCGAAGTCGTTGCTCAGGCGGGCGTCGTCGAGCCAGGCGTTCTGCGGGTGCGAGAAGCTCTCCACGCGGTATTCGTTGTCCAGCCAGCGGAGCGTGCCCTTGTACCCCGTCTCCAGCTTGCTCCGCTCCCCCAGTGGCCGGGTCCAGTCCGCCTGCAGGGTGGCGTTGCTCGCCAGCGCCCCCATCTCCGTGCTCTTCCGCGTGGGCTCGTCGCCCAGCGGCGTCCCGTCCAGCGAGAGCGACTCGCCGGTGAAGAGGTTGGCGGTCCCGAAGTCCGCCCGGTTGAAGCGCAGCTCGGCCGAGAGCTCGTTCCGCTGCGGCGCCACGACCCGCTTGAAGGCGAGCGAGGCGTCCAGGGTCTGGTCGCTCCCGCGGTTGTCGGTCACGTTGCGCGACCGGCCGGTGACGCCGCTCCCGGAGCCCAGCTGGAAGAAGGCGTTCCGGGTGTCCAGGGCGATGGAGCGGTCGCTCAGCATGAAGGTGGACGAGAGCGTGTTCCGCTTTCCCAGCTTCAGGTCGGCGCTGGTGTTCAGGACGTGCCCCGTGACGTCGGCCAGCCCGGCGATCTCCTGGCGCTGGAACGGCTCCGGCTGCGTGCCGGCGGTCTGCAGCAGGTGGTAGCCCGAGGTCTGGCGCTCGTCCAGGTTCAGCCCGTAGCTCCCGAACAGCGTCAGCGGGCCCCGCTGGTATCCCAGGTTCCCGGAGCCGCTGTACTTGTTGCCGCTCCCCACGGTCGCCATCAGCCCGCCGCTGGCGCCGAGGTCGGTGTTCTGCTTCATGACGATGTTGACGATCCCCGCCATCCCCTCGGGATCGTACTTGGCCGAGGGGTTGGGGACGACCTCCACCCGCTCCACCAGGTTGGCCGGGAGCTGCTGCAGGAAGGCGGCGAGCTGGGCCCCGCGCATGGGGGCCGCGCGCCCGTTGAGCTGCACCGCCACGTTGGGGTTGCCGCGCAGGCTCACGTTGCCGTCGCCGTCCACCTCCACCGCCGGGACGCTGCGCAGCACGTCCGTGGCGGTCCCCCCGGCGGGGGCGAGCTCCCTGGCCGCGTAGGTGTTGCGATCCGGCGCCAGCGCCACGGTGTTCCGCTCGGCGCGGACCTCCAGCCCCTCCAGCGCCACCGCGGAGGCGTCGAGGCGGACCTGCCCCAGGTCGGCCTGCAGCGCCTGCGGGGTGAGGGCCACCGTGGGCCCGGCCGGGGTGTAGCCCAGCGCCCCCACCTTCAGGTAGTAGCGCCCCGGCCGCAGCCCCTCGATGCGGAACAGGCCGTCGGCGCCGGCCACGGCCCCGGTGACCAGCGACGAATCGGCGGCGCTCCAGACGCCGACGCTGGCGCCGGGGACCGGCTTCCCGGTAGCGGCGTCGATCACCGCGCCGCGGATCTGCCCGGCCGGTGCCTGGGGCCGCGCGCCGGCGG
This sequence comes from Longimicrobiaceae bacterium, assembly GCA_035936415.1. Lineage (NCBI taxonomy): Bacteria > Pseudomonadati > Gemmatimonadota > Longimicrobiia > Longimicrobiales > Longimicrobiaceae > Longimicrobiaceae bacterium. The sequence goes on along the minus strand of DASYWD010000327.1, from coordinate 2,144 downwards.
GGGCCCCCTGCCCGGGGACCTGGGCCTGGAGCGCCGCCGGAGCACCGGCGACCGCAAGGGCGAGGAGCGCACCACGTATGTGCTTCATGGAAGGTTGCTTGCCTGACGAGGGTGGGTGGGGCGCCGCCGGCCACGGTCGGGCGGCGGCTGGGGTCGGTCGTTGCGGGCGGAGGACCGGCTGCCCGCGCCGGTCCTCCCGTAGGATGCCTCCGGGCTCCGGAGCGTTGCCCAGGGTGTCGGCCGCGGGATGGATGATCGCGGCGGGCGGGGAACGGCGCCACGGACGGGGGACGAAGCTCGGCAGCGAGGGGACGAGGTGCGGCGGACGGGGGGCGGAGGGGCGGAGGGGCGAGGGGGGTGTGCTATGAGCACGGGCGGCGCGAGCGGCGTGGGTGACTTTTCGGCCACCCCTTGCGTGCAGATAGTTGCCGCACGATATTGCGGAAACGAATGTTCATGCCATGCTGCACGCGCCCCTTAAAGACGCGCCACGCAAATGGTTAGCTTCGGGACACCGGCGCCCCACCAACACCGGCACGCAGGAGGTCAGGATTGACTCTGCCGCTACGGAACAGCGCCACGCAGGCACTGCAAGATCGATCAGTGCGCAGTAACCGCCAGCGTCTTGTCTCGGGAGCCCGAGAGAGATACCCGCTCCCCCCTCAGTTCTCCGAAGACATGCGAGCTTTCGTCGGGCTCGCAGCCGATTGCTGCCATCCCGTCATCCTTTACGGCGAGACGGGAGCGGGAAAGACGTACCTCGCGAAGGAGCTCCACCGCTGCGGGCCGCGGGCGGACCGCCCTTTCGTGCGGGTGAATTGCGCCGCGATCCCGGAGAGCCTGTTTGAAAGGGAGATGTTCGGGCACGTGCGGGGTGCGTTCACCGATGCGCGAGAGGGCGGGGAGGGCCTCTTCGAGGCCGCTGACGGGGGAATCCTCTTCCTGGATGAGATCGGCGAGATCCCTCTAAACGTCCAGGCGAAGCTCCTCGCGGTTCTCGAAGAAGGGGTCATTCGCCGGCTCGGGTCTATGCGGGAGGTACTCGTCGACGTGCGGGTCGTCGCCGCCACCAATCATGACCTCGCAGAGATGGTGCGGCAGAAGCGCTTTCGCCAGGACCTGTACTATCGGCTCTCCGTGCTGCAGTACCGAGTTCCTTCGCTGCGGGAGCGGCGCGATGAGATCCCGGCCATCGTAGAGCATGTACTCCGCGATGGCTCCACGGGTGCGGAGTCACCGATCTGCCCGGAAGCACTTGCCGTAATTCTGGATTACCCGTGGCCGGGCAACATCCGCGAACTGGAGAACGCCCTCGCAGCGGCAGCCGTGTTCGCCTGTGGGGCCGTCATCCGCCCGCAGCACCTCCCCCCGGACCTGCGTGCATGGGGCCGCTCCATGGCGACTCGCCGCGCCGGGTCCGTGTCCGAGAGAGACAGCGCCCGTTACACCGCCCCGGGAGATCCGCTGCGGGAGATGGAGGAGATCCGCCTCGCCCTCCAGGCCTGCGGCGGGAACAAGGCGGCTGCGGCCCGGCGTCTGGGTATGGCCCGATCTACCCTTTGGGCGAAGCTCCGCGCATTCGGTTACCGCGAGGGCGCCACGGAGGTGGCCAGAGGCGATGCCGGAGAAGCGGCGGAGACGGTGGTGAGCCTCGCCGGGAGAGGAGGCGCCTCCCAGGCGCCGCCCTCCGGGGGCAGCGGTGCTCCCACCGTTTGAACGGCGTCCGAACGCTGATCGAACGGTGTCTCAACGGCGACGGCGGGCGACCGGGATGAACCCACAAACAATTGCATGGCAGCGGGTTGCGAGAGCGTTGATCGAGGGATGCCAAGCGGCATCTCAGTTGCCTTGGGAGAGCGCTGTCGTGCAGTTCAACCGTTCCCATCTCAAGGAGGCACCATGCGGAAGCTCTTCCTCAACCTGGGCGCCATCGCCGTGATCGGCCTGGGAGGCGCGTACCTCGGCCAGGCGCAGGAGCCGGGCGACGTGACCATCCAGGACTGTTACCTCAACGGGGAGAAGTGCTCCGACGGCGCGAACTGCTGCGTCACGAACGGGGTGTGCTACAACGACTGCGGCGGCGGCACCACCCCGGTCGAGAGAATGTAACTGAGCGGCTTCGTCACCGTGGTGGGGGGGGGGGG
>DASYWD010000326.1 GCA_035936415.1 Longimicrobiaceae bacterium | reverse complement strand
GACCGGGGTGACTGCGCGGGCTCACACAAACGCACCGCCTGCTGAGCCTCCCCCCGCCTCCCGGTCACCACCTCCGGTTGCCCCGGAATCGATAGGACGCCCCATGGCCTTCGAGCTGCAGGCGATCATCTCGACACCTGCTAGCTGCCCCGATCCTGGGCCGTCGCGCGTCTACCGGTTCGCGAGGATGCCGGCGAACGACCGCCCCCGTAGCTCCTCGCCGGTGAGGCCCGTCTCTTCCAGCACTTCGGCTTCGGAGAAGGCGCCGCAGCCGACCCCGCGCAGGAAGTAGTTGAGCAGCGCCTGCCCCGCGTGCGGGTCGTCGAAGGCGTCGCCCGCCTGCGCCGCCTTCGCCAGGAAGCCGCGGAGGCGCTGCGCGGCCGCGTCGCGCCCGGCGAGGAAGAACGCGAACACCGCGGCGTAGCGGGTGGGGAGCTGCGCGGGGTAGAGGTCCCACCCCTGGTAGAAGCCGTGGACGAGCGAGTGCCGCACGTCGTCGAAGTGCATCCGCCAGGCGCGGTGAACGGCCTCGCGGTTCTCGCGCCGCTCCCCGTCCGTGGGTGATGGACCTTCGTGCACCGGGACGGGGAGCCCGGCGGTCGAGCCGTCCGAGAGCCACACCCCGGTCCCCGCGAACGCCACCTGCATCACGTGCCGCGCGAAGTCGCAGGCCGGGTGCCGCATTCCCTGGTGGGCCGCCGTGATCCCCACCCCCGAGGTGTAGTCGTACGTGCCGAAGTGCGCCGCCGCCAGGCGTCCGCGCGCAGCGTCCAGGAAGCCCGGCAGCGGCACCCTCCCGTCCGCCCCGATCACCGCCTGCGGCACCTCCACCATCAGCTCGAAGCGGAGCGTCCCCTCCGCCAGCCCCCACCGCGCCTCCAGCGTCTCCAGCACGTCGGCGAAGAAGGCCGCCTGCTCCGGGATGGTGACCTTCGGCACGGTGAAGAGGAGGCCGGGGGGGAGCCGCCCGCCCGCCGCCTCCAGCAGACGGGCCAGGAACAGGTCCAGCGTGCGGACGCTCCGCTCCCGCGTCTCCTCTGCCAGCGACTTCAGCCGCAGCCCGACGTACGCGGGGAGCGTCCCGGCCTCCATCCCCCGGGCCACCTCCTCCGCCGCGGACACCGCGGTCGCGTCCTCCTCCGCGTCCGGCCGGACGCCGTATCCGTCCTCGAAGTCCAGCCGGAAGTCCTCCACCGGCTCGCGCTCCAGCTTCTCCACGACCCGCGCGTAGAGCTCCTCCGCGCCTTTCCCCCCTTCGATCCCGAGCGCCCCCGCGAAGTCCTCCGGCGACGGCGCGTACTCCCGCAGCGCGGCCAGCGCCAGCTCCCCGTGCCGGGCCGCGGAGTCGTGCCGGAAGAGGTGGGCGCCCGCGTACACCGTGTGCACCGGCTGCCGCAGCGCCGATTCGCCGGGGTAGCGCGCCGCGAACGCCAGGTTCGCCGTCCGGAGCCGCGCCGCCGCCGCCTCCAGCCCCGCACGCCCGGGCGCGCGACTCATGTCCACGCCCCCGTCACCGCGCTCCCGCGGCCACGCACTTTCGCACTCACGCACTCACCCACTTTCGCACTCCCCCACTTCCGTTCCTCACCCGTTGTAGATGATCCCCTTCTGCGCGCGGTACATCTCCAGAACCGCGTTCGCCTCCTCCCGGAGCACGCCGTGCACGATCTCGATCCCGCGCGCCTCCAGGTACGCGTGCGACTCGGGGAAGACGGGCCCCTCCTCGAAGTTCAGGCGCCGCGCGTCGTCGCGGTGCGCGCCGCAGACCACGCGGGTGACGCCGCTCCAGAGCGTCGCGCCCAGGCACATGGCGCACGGCTCGCACGAGGTCACCAGCTCGTACGCGGGGCCGTCCGCCGAGCGGAGGGTGAAGCTGCCGAGCCGCGCCTGCGCCATCATGAAGGCCACCATCTCGCCGTGGAGCGTGCAGTTGTTCAGGCGCACCACGCTGTTCATCCCCACCGCCACGAGCGCGCCGCTCTCCGCCTCGAAGATCGCCGCGCCGAAGGGGCCGCCCGTCCCGCGCACCACGTTCTCGCGCGAGACCTCGATCGCGAGCCTCATCCTCTCCTCGTCGGTGGCGTAGCGCCGGTCCCAGTCGATCAGCGGCGCGACCCAGTCGGGGTAGTCGACCGTGATGGGGGGGATTCGCATCTGGGGCTCTCCGGGGTTGGCGAAGCGGGACGCTGCGCGCAACATACGCCTGGCTACACGGCGATAGGCGATGCCGGCCGATTGCGCTTCGGCGAAAATTCCTTATCTGTTCCTGAGCTTGCCGCGCCGCGGGCGTCGCGGCGTCGTCATCCTCACCACCCCGGGACCGCATGATTCCTGCCGTCGGCCGCAGCGTCTCGCGCAAGGACGGAACCGCCAAGGTGACCGGCGCGGCCAGGTACGTGGACGACCTGCACTTCCCGGGGATGCTGTACGGGCGGACCATCCGCTCCACCATCCCCCGGGGGCGCATCCGCTCCATCCACCTGGACTTCGACCGCGACGGCTTCACCATCGTGGACTACCGGGACATCCCCGGCCCGCGCTGCAACTTCGTGGCTCTGCTCGAAGACGACCAGCCCTTCCTGGTGGCGGAGGAGGTCAACCACTTCGCCGAGCCCATCCTGCTGCTGGCGCACGAGGACCGGGAGCGGCTCCGGGCGGCCCAGGTGCGGATCGAGTACGACGCCGCCGAGCCGGTGCTCGATCCGGAGCGGTCGCCCACAGTGTTCAAGGAGATCCGCATCCGCAAGGGCGAGGCGGACGCGGCCATGGCGCGGGCCGACGTGGTGGTGGAGGGCACCTACCGCACCGGACACCAGGAGCACGTCTACATCGAGCCCAACGGGGTGATCGCCGTCCCCGGGAACGGGACCATGACCGTCTACGGCTCGCTCCAGTGCCCGTATTACGTGCACAAGGCGGTGCGGGTGCTGCTGCAGCTCCCGGACGACCGCGTGCGCGTGGTGCAGACGGAGACGGGAGGCGGGTTCGGAGGGAAGGAGGAGTACCCCAACATCCTCGCCGGGCACGCGTCGCTGCTGGCGCGCAAGTCCGGGCGGCCGGTGAAGATGGTGTACGACCGCGTGGAGGACATGGTCGCCACCACCAAGCGTCACCCCTCCGTCGTCCGGCACCGCACGGGCGTCACGCGCGACGGGCGGCTAGTCGCCATGGAGATCGACGTGCTGATGGACGGGGGCGCGTACGTCACCCTCAGCCCCGTGGTCCTCTCGCGCGGGTGCATCCACGCGGCCGGGCCCTACCGCTGCGACCACACGCGCATCACGGGGCGGGCGGTGATGACCAACACGCCTCCCAACGGGGCGTTCCGCGGCTTCGGGGCGCCGCAGACCCAGTTCGCCATGGAGGTGCACATGGACCGGGTCGCGGAGGCGCTGGGGATGGACCCGGTGCGGCTGCGCGAGGTCAACGCGCTCCGCCCCGGCGACACCAGCGCGACGGGGCAGGTGATGGGCGCGGACTGCAGCGCGCTGGAGGCCCTGCGGGCGGCCGTGGAGCGCTCCGACTACCACCGCAGGCGCGCCGAGTACGCGGGGACCCGCCGGGGGATCGGCGTGTCGCTCTTCTATCACGGCTCGGGCTTCACCGGGAGCGGCGAGATCTACCTGGCGTCGCGGGCCACGCTGGAGGCCACCGAGACCGGCGCGCGCATCCGCGTGGCGAGCGTGGAGATGGGGCAGGGGACGCGGACGATGCACGCCCAGATCGTCGCCGACGCGCTGGGGATCCCGTACGAGCAGGTGGAGGTGGTGCAGCCGGACACCGCGCAGGTCCCCGACAGCGGCCCCACGGTGGCGTCGCGCACCTGCATGGTGGTGGGCAGGATCCTGCAGCAGTGCGCGGAGGAGATGCGCGAGCGGCTGGGGGGCCTGACCCCCGGCGAGTACCTCCGCGAGCACGGCCCGCTCGCCGTCACCCGGCAGTTCGAGAAGCCGGAGGAGATCTCCTGGGACGACACCGAGTACACGGGCGACGCCTACGCCGCCTACGGGTGGGGGTGCGACGTGGCCGAGGTGGAGCTGGACCCGGTCACCTACGAGGCGCGGCCGCTCCGCATGACGATCGTGCACGAGGTCGGCAAGGCGATCCACCCCACCATGGTGGTCGGGCAGATCGAGGGCGGCACGGCGCAGGGGATCGGCTGGGCGCTGAACGAGAACGTGGTGATGCGGGGCGGCGCCATGGCGAACCCCACGCTCACCAACTACACCATCCCCACCACCCTGGACACCCCGCCCATGGACGTGGTGGTGCTGGAGAACCCGAGCGGGTACGGCCCGTTCGGCGCGAAGGGCGTGGGGGAGATGCCGATCGACGGGCCCGCACCGGCGCTGGTAAACGCCATCCGCCACGTCGGGCTGGACCTGCGCTCGATCCCGGCGCTTCCCGAAACCATCATGGAGGTGGCATGCGCTTCACGCTGAACGGGGCGGAGACGGAGGTCGAGGCGCACCCCATGCGCCGCCTGCTGGACGTGCTCCGCGAGGAGTGCGGCCTCACGGGCACCAAGGAGGGGTGCGGCGAAGGGGAGTGCGGCGCCTGCACGGTGCTGCTGGACGGGGCGCCCGTCGTCTCCTGCCTGGTGCCGTTCGGGCAGGTGGACGGCGCCGAGGTGCTGACGATCGAAGGGCTGGGCGGAGACCACCCGCTCCAGCGCGCCTTCGCGGAGTTCAGCGGGGCGCAGTGCGGCATCTGCACGCCGGGGATGATCCTGGCCGCGGCGGCGCTGGGTCCCGACCCGTCGCTGGAGGAGGTCCGCGCCGGGCTGGCCGGGAACCTGTGCCGCTGCACGGGCTACGAGGCCATCTACCGCGCGGTGCTGAACGCATGAGCGCCGCGGCGACGGGGCTGGAGCTGCGCGGCCCGCGCACGCTGGACGAAGCGCTGCGGATGCTCCGGGACGAGGGGCCGCTGGTGCCCCTGGCCGGGTGCACCGACGTGTTCGTCGGCCTCCACTTCGGCACGGAGCCGGCGCGGCGGTTCATGGACCTGTGGGGGCTGGACGAGCTGCGGGGGATCGCGGCCGCGGACGGCGTCCTCCGCCTGGGGACGCTGACCACCTACACGGAGATGGTCCGCTCGGAGGCGGTGCGCGAGTGGCTCCCGGCGCTCGCCGCCGCCGCGCGCGAGGTGGGGGGCGCGCAGATCCAGAACCGCGGCACCCTGGGCGGGAACGTCGCCAACGGCTCCCCCGCCGCGGACACGCTCCCCGTGCTCGCGGCCGCGGACGCAAGTGTGGTGCTGCGCAGCCTCGATGGGGAAAGGCGCGTCCCGGTCACCGGCCTGTACACCGGCTACCGGGCCACGGTCATCCGCCCCGACGAGCTGATCGTCGCGCTGGAGGTCCCGCGCGTCGAGGGGCGCCAGTGGTTCCGGAAGGTGGGGACCCGCGCCGCGCAGGCCATCAGCAAGGTGGTGATGGCCGGGATCCGCGGCCCGGAGCCCCGGATCGCCTTCGGGAGCGTGGCGGCCACGGTGGTGCGGGCGCCGGAGACGGAGCGGTGCCTGGCCTCCGGCGGCTCCGTCGACGAGGCGGAGCGCCTGCTCCGCACGGAGCTCCACCCGATCGACGACGTCCGCTCCACCGCCGCGTACCGGCTGCAGGTCGCCGCGAACCTGCTCCGCCAGTGGTGGGAGGAGACGGCCTGAGCGGACGCGCCCGGATCCTCCCCGCCGGGGGTCGTGGCAACGCACTCCACCCCGCTGGTAACGAAACGATGTCGTCCGCCGCCCCCTGTTCCGGTACACGTTACACCGGCCCACCACCGTCCCCGAACCACCCCTCCCCGCGCGCTCCCCAGGGAAGTCCCCTCCGGCACGAACCCTACCCGCCCGCTCCTCCGCCTCTGGTCCGGAAAATGCCGTCGCTTCCGCCCCCTGCGGGACCGGATCCCCCGGCGCCTCCGGCGTTTCCGATGGATCCGTCCTCCCGTCCACGCCCCATGCAGGCGCCTTTCCGGTGCACCCCCACCTCGAGAGAGGATGATCGGGTCCGCCACCTCACACACGATCCGCACCTCCGGCGAGGCCGATGGCCGCCCGCCCCGCGCACGCGCGGGCCCGGCGGAGCGG
>DASYWD010000325.1 GCA_035936415.1 Longimicrobiaceae bacterium | reverse complement strand
CCAGTCGATCGGCGCGTAGATGAGGCGCTGGTACAGCGTCGGCCGGCGCCCGTGATCGACCGACGCCTCGCCCGCCACCTCGCGCAGGAAGAGGAGCATGCGCGCATTCGCGCCGTAGCGGCCGTTGCTCTGCCACGGCCCGCGCTCCGGCTGTGTGCCCCACATGCCGCGCGCGCCGTCGGAGAACGCCGGTGCGTCGCTGCCGACGGCCGAGTGACGCGCGCGGAGCGGCTGCCCCGAGGCGATGCGGCTGGCCGTCTCCTGCGCGAGCTGGCGGGCGAGGCGTCGGTCGATCACGGGCGCCGGCCGACGCTGTACCAGCGCCTCATCTACGCGCCGATCGACTGGCTCAATCGCCCAGCGGTCATCGCCCACATCACCTCGGTGCTCGGAATCGACTACGTGGACCTGATCGACCGGCAGACGCTGGCGAGCGTCACCGCCGGGCTCATCGACCCGGGCGTCGAGCACGACCTGCCGCGCTACACGGCGTGGGACCACTCCGAGCGTGCGCGTGTGTCGGGCCCGCTCTCCACGGGGTTCTCAGGCCGCGCCAGCCGCGGCGTCAGCGGCGAATACACCCTCGCCGCCGCGGACGGCGGCCACGCGGCGCTCTACCTGATGGGAGACGGGCCACGCGGGATCTCGCTGGAACTCGTGTCGATGGCGCCGACGGCACGCATCGTCCGGCTGACCCGGCTGCGGTGAGCGGCGGGATGGTTCATGGCTGCATTCCCCTCACCAACCACACCGGTCATTTATGCGTGAACGTGCTTCCTTCTGCTCATGTGGTCTCGTGAGTCGCGTGCGCAGGGTTTCCGGCAGATCGATGACGATCACATCGTTTCCGATCGCTTGTCTCGCGGTTCTGCTTTCCTGCAGCGGAGAGCCGACTACGCCGCCTGCCCCTCCTCCGGTTTCGCCTCCTGCGCAACCGGAGATTCCGATCAGCGGTGCTGCTGTGCCGGGAATGGAGCCTTACGATCAGACCATCACCGATTTCATGCGGAAGTACGCCATTCCCGGTGGCGCGGTTGCCGTGCTGCGCGACGGCAAGCTGATCTATGCGCGAGGCTTTGGTTTCGCGGATCTCGAGAACAAGACGCCGGTGCAGCCTGACGCGCTCTTCCGGATCGCCAGCGTGTCCAAGCCGATCACCACCGCCGCCATCATGAAGCTCGTCGAAGAAGGCAAGCTCAGGCTCGATGATCGCGTGGCGCCATTCATCGCGCACCTCACCCCTGCGCCGGGAGCGACCGTCGATCCGCGGTGGGAGCAGATCACCATTCGGCAGCTGCTCAACCACACCGGAGGCTGGGATCGTAATAGACCGAATGGCGGATTCGATCCGATGGATCGGCCGGCGGTCGCCGCAGCCGCGGTCAACGCGCCCGCGCCGGCGTCTGCTGAAACGATCATTCGATACATGAAGGGAATGCCGCTCGACTCCGATCCGGGCGAAAGGTACGTCTACTCGAATTTTGGTTATGCCATTCTCGGTCGCGTGATCGAGCATTCGAGCGGCATGCCGTACGAGGAGTACGTGCGCACACGCGTGCTGCAGCCCGTGGGCGCCAATCGCACGCGGTCGGGCAAGACGCGCCTGCGCGACGCGCTCCCTGACGAGGTGAGGTACTATTTGCCGGGAGAACCGGGGCTGGGCCCGACCGTGCCATCCGTGTTCCCGGGCGAAGGCATGGCGCCCATTCCCTACGGGGCCTTCCACCTCGAAGCGATGGATGCAAGCGGCGCCTGGGTCTCGTCGACCGTTGATCTCTTGCGATTCCTGGCCGGCGTCGATGGCCGCGCCAATCGTCCGGACATCCTCAGCGCTGAAACCGTCGCGGAGATGACCAGCAACGGCCCTGTAGTATGTGCCAGTGGCGCGTGCTATTACGCATATGGATGGCTGGTTCGCCCAACCGAGGGCGACGCGACCTGGTCGCACACGGGAGGGCTGCCCGGCACGACGAGCATTCTCGTGCGCTCGTATCACAACTTCTCGTGGGTCGCGCTGTTCAACACTCGCTCCGGGACCGCCAACTACGGCAGCGAGCTCAATGCCATGCTATGGGAGGCGCTTGGGCGCGTCACGTCATTTCCGACGCACGACCTGTTTTCGACCTTCCGATGACATGAGCCGCAGAGGCGTCTGAGAGCACAGCGACGGCAGCACAACCAGGTCTTCCGGCCGGCAGTGAGGTGCGAGTGACGCCGTCTCCGTCCAGGGCGGAAACGTAAAGGGCGTCCGGGTGCAGACGGAAAGCGGCCCGGAAGCGCGTCATGCTCCCGGGCCGCTCGCCCGCAGACCTGCGTTCGCCTGGATCCCTACCGCCGCGGGTCCCACCCCCCGAGCACCCGCTCCACCGAGAACTCCGCCAGCCGCTCCGGCGGCAGCACGCGGCGCGCGGGGCTAGCCACCGCCCGGGGCCCGGTGGTGCCGTGCTCGAAGAAGCGCGCCCCCTCCGGCACCCACGTCTGCTGGTGCCCCGCCGCGTCGCGGCTGTTCATGGGCGCCCACCCCTCCGCGCCCACGTGGTCGTCCATCCAGCTGTCCAGGAAGACGGCGCTCGGGTCCACGTGCGGGTTCCCGGAAGGGTGCCAGGGGCGGCCGAGCGCCACCGAGGCCGGCGCCATCTCCGGCCGCTCCTTGCGGAGCCGGCTCCGGAGGAAGACGAAGCCGTACGGCTGGGAGGCCGGCGTGCTCGGCGCCGTGACGTAGCCGTTGTTGCTCCGGCTCCCCCGGTCGCGCGAGACGAGGTCGGACTCCTCGAAGACGGCCACCCCCGCGCCGAAGATGAAGTCCACGCTCCCTACGATGGTGCAGCGGTGGAACCAGCTCCGCCCCGCGTTGGGGAAGAGCGTGTCCTGGTGCCCCGTGATGGCGCAGTCGCGGAACACCGCGCGGTCGCTCCCCTCGTCCAGCATCACGGCCACCGCCTGCGTCCCCCGCAGCCGGGTGGGGTCCGTCTCGGCCTTCGCGGCGTTCCCCGGGTAGTCGAAGGCGTTCTCCACCGTCATGTTCTCCAGCCGGAAGCCCGGCGCCGCCACGCGCAGCGTCCAGCTCCCCCGCGTCCCGTACGTCCACCCGCCGGGGCTCTTCATCCCCGCCGCCGCGTCGTAGGTGAGCACCGTTCCGTCCCGATCCTCGCCCACGAGGTGGACGTTGGCCCGCTCCACGTTCACCTTCTCGCGGTAGCGGCCCTTCCGGACCGAGACGACGTACGGCGCACCGCCCTCCGCGGGCGCGTCGGCGACCGCGCGGGCGATGCTGCGGTACGTGGGCACGCCGCGCCCCCGCGCGCCCTCGGGCCCGGCGTACCCCGCGTCCACCACCGCGGAGACGCGCGGGGGCGCGGGGACGGCGAGGGCGGGCTCCGCGTGCCGGCGCGACCACTTCTCGTACTCGCGGAGGTGGGCCGCCGGCTCCGTGGTGAACCAGGCGTAGCCCTCGGCGCGGTCGGTCAGCTCCCGCGGGTCGTAGCGGATCACGCCGTCGCGGTTGCTGAAGAGGGGGCGGTTGGTGCCGATCTCGGCGAAGCGCGCCCAGATCGGACCGGCGCCGGGACGGGGCGTCACCCGGGCGTTCCCGTGGTAGTCCCAGCCCCAGAGCGCGTTCTCCCGCAGCCACGCGGCGGCGCCCCGCACCGCCGACCGCACCCGCGCGTCGGGCGCGTCGAGGCTCATCAGGAAGCGGAAGATCCCGGCGCCCTCGGCCCCGCTCAGCGAGGCGTGCTCGTAGCTGCGCGCCCCCACCGGCGCCAGGGTGAGCGGGTCGTGCTGCTGCCCCCACAGGGTACGGCGGCCGTCCACCACCACCTGGCTCTCCAGGATGCACTCCGTCCCCCGCTCCACGGCCTCCCGCGCCCGCCGCCGCGCCCCCTCCGGCACGAAGGCGAGCTCCCCGCGGCCCACCTTCTGGAGGAGCCGGAGGACGTTCAGCATCGCGTCGTCGTTGAAGGTGGCCGCGTCGTGGTACGAGCCGGCCAGCGGGTACACTTGCGGCCAGCAGCCATTGGGGAACTGCGCGCGGAGCACGTAGTCCAGGCCCCGGAGGAAGGCCGCCCGGTACCGCGGGTCGCGGTGCCCGGCGTACGCGCCGGCCAGGAAGCGGAGCTGCTCCGTGGTGGCGTCGTTGTCGAAGGTGCCCAGCCAGAGCGAGTGCCCCTCGCTCGTCCACCCCTCGCCCGGCCGCCGCGGCCGGGCGAGCTCCATCCGCTTGGACCAGCCGCCGGCGGGGGTCTGGAAGGAGACCACGGCGTCCGCGATCCGGCGCGCCTCCTCCCCCCGGAACCACTCCGGCGTCATCTCCCTCTCGACCCAGAAGCCGCGCGCGGTCGGCGCCGGGGTGAGGCGCTCGGTGCCCGCCGCCCGCAGCTCCGCCTCCAGCGCCCGACGGTCAATCTCGCGCCAGCGGCGGGACTCGGCCAGGTAGCGCTCCCACGCCCGCCGCTCCGGCGCGGGGAGGGCGGCGATCCGCTCCGGCGCGAGATAGGCGGCCTTCTCGGGGGCCGGCCGCGACTGCGCCGCGGAAGCCCCGGCGGAGAGGAGCGCGAGGAGGAGGAGCGCGAAGGTCCGCGTCATGGCGCCGCCACCGCCGGCAGGTGGTCGGCGAGGCCGATCCCGGCCGCGCGGATCCCCTCCACCACCAGGGCGGCCATCACCTCGGCCCCCAGCGGCGAGGAATGGGTGTTGTCCTCGAGCCCCTTGGGGTAGTTGGCGCTCTCCCCGGGGGCGAGGTGGAGGAACAGCTTCCGCGAGCCCTCCGCCCCGTAGCGCGTGAGCACCTCCGCGGAGGCGCGGTGCGCGTCGATCAGCGGCACCCCGTGCTCCGCCGCCACCGCGCGCACGAGGTCCGGGTACTCGCCGTGGGTGTCCACCAGCGCCCCGGACGCGTCGAAGCGGCGCCGGCGCACCGGGGTGAGGAGCACCGGGTGCGCCTGCTTCGCGCGTGCCTCGGCGACGAAGCGGACCAGGTTGGCGCGGTAGTCCGCGGGCGGGGTGTAGCGGTCCTTCTTCTCCGGCGAGGCGTCGTTGTGGCCGAACTGGACCAAGACGTAGTCGCCCGGCCGGAGCCGGTCGAGCACGGCCTGCCAGCGCCCCTCCTCGATGAAGGTGCGCGTGCTCCGCCCGTTCCGGGCGTGGTTCTCCACCCGCACCCGGTCCGGGTCGAAGTACTGCTGCAGCGCCTCCCCCCACCCGGTCTCCGGCCGCCGGTGCACCCGCTTGGGCGCGGCGGTGGAGTCGCCCGTCAGGTACACGGTGACGGGCGGCTCCGGGGCGGCGAACGCCGCCAGCAGGAGGAGGAGCGGGAGAAGGCGCAGCAGTCGCATCGGCTCAGTCCACCAGTGAGCTGAGGTACTCCTCCAGGTTGGTGTAGCCGTCACCGTCGCGGTCCTGGCTCCCGTCGGAGGGGTCGCTCGGGTCCAGGCCGTGCTCGGCCTCCCAGGCGTCGGGCATCCCGTCGCCGTCGGTGTCCCATCCCTCGGGGCGCCGCTCCACGCGGTACTCCGGCCAGCCGCCGACCTGCGCCTGCGAGTCGATGATCGCGCCCCGGCCCCGCCGCACCTCGCCGATCACCCGCTCGTCCACCGCGTCCCGGAACGGCACGGTCGCGCCCGCCTTCGCGAGCACCAGCGTGTACGCCAGGTCGGCGCGCTCCTCGCGGACGGGGGCGTGCGTGAAGCGGACGGCGCTCACGTACCGCTCCAGCTCGGTGGGGTAGCGCTGCTCGATGTCGGAGACGGCCCACTCCGCCGCGAGCTCCTGGCCGGGGCGCTGGGTGCCGGAGAACGGGCGGCTGGGCCCGTAGTTCCCCTCGAAGTAGATCCCCGATCCCACGGGCATGGCCTTCACCCGCACCTCGCGCCGCCGCGTGGGGAGAGGGGAGTTCTCCCCCGCCTTCCAGAAGTTCCCGACGAAGTTCACCGTGGTGGGCGGGTGGGCCAGGCTCTCGCCGACCTCCGCCGCGAAGTCACCCCAGTTGTACATCACGTTGTTCACCACGTCCGCGTTCAGCACGTCCTGCTTGATCCGCGGGTTCCGCTGGTTGTTGTGCGCCAGCAGGTTGTGGTGGATGGTGATGTTCCGGGAGCCCTCCCCCACCAGCATCCCCATGGAGTGCGCGCCCTTGCCGTGGAAGCTCCGGTAGAGCGACTCGGAGACGATGCTCCACTGGAAGGTGACGTTCTCGATCCGCCCGCTGCTCCCGCCGGGCCAGATGGTCATGTTCTCGTCCACGCTCCAGCTGGAGGAGATGTGGTCGAAGATGATGTTCCGCAGGTGCCGGCTGGAGCTCCCCAGGACGTGGATCCCGTCGCGGCCGTCGTACCCCGCGCCCAGCGGCTCGTCGCCGGGGCGCGTGCGGAGGTAGCGGACCACCACGTCGCTCGCCTGCACGGAGAGCTGCGCCCCCTTCAGCGTGATCCCGTCGCCCGGCGCCGTCTGCCCGGCGACGTAGAGCCGGCCGGAGCGGATCACGATGGGCGACTCGAGCTGGATGACGCCGCCCACCTCGAACACCACGATCCGCGCCGGGAGGCCGTTCCCCTCCACCGCTGCGCGCAGGCTCCCCGGCCCGCGGTCGTTCAGGTTCGTCACCTTCACCACCTGCCCGCCGCGCCCGTGCGTGGTGTACGCGCCGAAGCCCTCCGCGCCGGGGAAGGCGGGGAGCGGGGTGGAGGGGTTCCAGGCGTACGAGGCCGCCCGCTCCGCCGTGGGCGGGGCGACGTGGGTGGGAGCGTCCGTACAGCCTACGACACCGGCCGACAGCACCGCCGCTGCGATGGTCTTCACGCGCATGGTGAGCTCCGTGTGAGAGCGGGAGGGGATCAGCCCGCGGCTACCCGGTTCGAGGACCGGTGCGGCGCGGAGGAAAAGACTCTGGATGAGACGAGAGGCCGCGGTGCGGGCGTGCGATTTGCGGCACCGCTCCGGACCGGCCGCCTCCCCCGAAACCTGGCGCCATGGAGGGCACGATGGCCCGTTCCGCCAACACCCGGCGCTTCGCGCCGGTCCTGCTCGCCGCCCTGGCGGTCCTGCCCGTCGGCGGCTGTCGGCACGCCGCCCCGGCCGACGCTCCCGCCCCCGCCGACGCGGAGAGCGGGACGAAACCCCGGGAGGGCCGTGTCCGCGCCGCCGACGTGGCTTCCGCCGAGGACCTGAAGGGCGTCAAAGTCGCCCGCGCGGAGGAGCTGCTGGCCGGGCGCTTCGCGGGGGTGCAGGTGACCCGGCTCCCGGGGGGAGGGATCTCCGTGCGGATCCGCGGCGCCACCTCCCTCCAGGGGAGCAGCGAGCCGCTCTTCGTGGTCGACGGGATGCCCGTCGAGCCCGGCCCCGGGGGAGCGCTCCAGGGGATCGCCCCCGAGGACGTCGCCCGCATCGAGGTGCTCAAGGACATCGGCTCCACCTCGTTCTACGGGGTGCGTGGAGCCAACGGAGTGGTGCTCATCACTACCCGGGGCGGCCCGTAATCCCGGAACGCCGTTCGCCCACGAACCGGGGGGGCCTCCGACGAGCGAAGGCCCCCCCGGCGCACGCCCGGACCATTCGGTTCGACCGTGCCGCCGTCAGTACCCGGGATTCTGGGTGAGCAGCGGGTTCACGGCCCTCACGTCCTGCGGGATCGGGTAGTACTTGTGGTACTCCCGCACGTCGATCGTCACCGGCGGGACGTTCCGGTTGAGCGAGATGCAGGTGGTGCCCTGGGCGCGGCAGTTCCGCGGCGTCGGACGGTTCCAGAACGCACGCGCCGCATCGGTCGCGTTCGCCTCGATTCGCCGCTCCGCCCAGTCCCAGTTCCGCTGCGAGTCGAAGTGGCCGTGGCCCTCCCCGACCAGCTCGAAGCGCCGCTCCAGGAAGAGCGCGTCCTTGAAGGCCTGCTTCGACAGCCCCGGCGTGAGGTTGCCGAGCCCGGCGCGGTTCCGGACCTGGTTGACCAGGCTGTACGCCTCGGCCGTGGGCCCCGCGGTCTCGTTGATGGCCTCCGCCAGCGAGAGCAGGACGTCCGCGTACCGGACCAGGATGAAGTTGGGGTCCTCCGCCCCGTTCAGGGCAGCCGGGTTCTTGTCGATGTACTTCTGCGGCACCGGGGCGAAGTGCCCGTACAGGCTCGCCTGGACGTGGGTGGAGTCCCAGCGGGTGACCTCGCCGTTCTTCTTAGTGTAGCTCAGCAGCCAGGTGGCCGCCTTCCGCTTGTCGTTCGGGTCGTAGCTGAAGAAGAAGGGCCACTCCGCCCCGAAGGACGGGTTCTGGCTGTCGCACCACGGGAACGCGTTCCGGTCCGGCTGCGGCCGCGGGGCCAGCTGGTCGCACAGGTACCCGCCCGCACCGGGAGAGGGGGCGTTCTGGATGTCGAAGATGACTTCCTGGTTGTTCTCGTTGTTCTGGTCGAAGATGTCGGCGTAGTTCGGCAGCAGCCGGTACCGGCCGGAGCTCACCACCTCCCGGGCCCACTTCTCGGCCTGCTGGTACGCGGCCGCGCCCCCGCCGCCGATGGCGCCGTACTGCAGGTTCACCTTCGCCAGGAGCGCCCTGGCGGCGCCGCTCGTCGCGCGGCCCACGTTGCCGCCGGTGTAGCTCGCCGGCAGGACCGCCGCGGCATCGGTCAGGTCCTTGATGATGGCCTGGTAGACCTCCGCCTCCGGGGCGCGGGGCTTCCGGATGTCCTCCAGGGACCGGGTCTCTTCCAGGTAGAGGGGCACCCCGCCGAAAAAGCGGACGAGGTTGAAGTAGTGGTACGCCCGCAGGACCTTGGCCTCCGCGACGATGCGTTCGCGGAGCTTCGCGTCCATGTTCTTGATGTTCGGGACGTTGTCGATCACCGAGTTGGCCCGGTTGACGCCGTGGAAGGCGGCCCGCCAGACACCCAGGATGTATCCGTGGCCGGGATCGACGCGGAAGATGTCGGGCTGGGTACGTTCGTTGGTCGCCCCCAGCCGGAGCGTCATGGTTTCGGTCGGGTACTCGACCAGCATCCAGTAGTGCCGGCCGTAGTAGTCGTCGTCGTCGATCCCCAGATCGCTGACGTCGGCCTGGAACGCCGCATACGCGCCGTTCAGGGCGGCGAGCGCCCCGGCTGCGTCGGTGTACAGGTTCTCCGGCGCGATGAACGACTTGGGAACCTCCGTGAGATCGTTGTCACACGCGGAGAGCCCGAAGATCGACGCGCCGAGGACCACGAGGGCCCAGGTATGCTTTTTCATTTCGTGCGATCCCGAAGTTGGAATGGGACGGGTCACCCGCGGGCAGCCGCGGGCGACCCCTTCCGTGATCTCAGTACGTGAAGTTCACGCCCACGGTGACGGAGCGGGCCGAAGGGTACGCGCCGACGTCGATTCCGCGGTTGAGGTTCCCGATCCCGAAGCTGCTGACCTCCGGATCGAAGCCGGTGTAGTCCGTCCAGGTGAGCAGGTTGCTCCCCGACACGTAGACCCGCGCGCCACTGAAGCCCCGCTGGCGCACCCAGTTCGCCGGGAGGTTGTAGGAGAGCGACGCCGCCTTCAGCCGCACGTACGAGCCGTCCTCGAGGATCCGGTCGTTGTAGTCCGTGCTCCCCGCCCGTACGGTGTTGACCCCGAGCCTGGGGAACCTCGCGTTCGGGTTTTCCGGCGTCCAGCGGTCCTCGTAGCGCTCCCGGAGGATGTTGGTGCTCAGGCTTCCGCTGGTGAGCTGCCACAGGTTCAGGTTGAGGACGTCGTTGCCGAACGAGCCCTGGACGAGCGCCGAGAGCTCGAAGCCGCCGAAGGAGACCGTGTTCTGCCACCCCAGGTTGAAGTCGGGATGCGGGTTCCCGATGACCGTACGGTCCTGCGCGTTGATGATCCCGTCGTTGTTCACGTCCACGTAGACGACGTCGCCGGGGGCGTACTTCTGCTTCGTCACCTCGTTCTTGACCCCGGCGAGCTGCGCGGCGTGCGCCTCGTCCCGGACGATCCCCGCGGTCCGGTAGCCGACGAACACCCCGATCGGCTGGCCGACGCGGACCACGGTCCCGCCCAGCTTGTAGTCGTCGCTGATGCCGGAGGCGAGGATCTCGGTGTCACCCCCGAGGCTCAGGACCTCGTTGCGGTTGCGCGAGAAGGTCAGCCCGGTGTTCCACCGGAGCCCACGCCCGACGTCCCCCCGGAGCACGTCGCCGTTCAGGGAGAGCTCGACACCCCGGTTCTCCACCGCCCCGGCGTTGACCAGCCCGCGGGCGAAGCCGGACTCCGAGGGGAGGTCCACCTCCAGGAGGAGGTCGTCCGTCCGCTTCCGGTAGACGTCCGCGATGAAGCGGACCCGGTCGAACAGCTCCAGGTCGAGGCCGACGTCGAGCTGCGCGGTCGACTCCCAGGTCAGGTCCCGGTTGGCGACGCCCACGGGGAAGTACCCGATGACCGGGGTTCCGCCGAAGCTGTACGGAGTGGGGACGAAGCGCGCCAGCGACTGGTACGGGCGGATCCCCGGGTT
The DNA here is from genome assembly GCA_035936415.1 of Longimicrobiaceae bacterium. Classification (NCBI taxonomy): domain Bacteria; kingdom Pseudomonadati; phylum Gemmatimonadota; class Longimicrobiia; order Longimicrobiales; family Longimicrobiaceae; species Longimicrobiaceae bacterium. The sequence continues at coordinate 14,937 of DASYWD010000325.1, read as the reverse complement.
CCCGGCCACGCCGTAGGAGCCGCGGATCTTGAGGTCGCTCACGGCCGACGCGTACTGGTCCATGAACGCCTCTTCCGACACCCGCCACCCGAGCGCGACCGACGGGAAGAAGCCCCACTTCCGTCCCTCGCTGAAGCGGGAGGAGCCGTCGTAGCGCCCGGTCAGCGTGAAGAGGTAGCGGTCGAGAAGGGTGTAGTTCACCCGGCCGAGCCAGGACTGCAGGGCCCACTCCTGACGGCTGGAGCTCGGGGTGCCGGGGAACTGGGCCGCTCCGATGTCGTTGAACCCGGTCGCGTCGGTCACGAAGCCGCGCCCCGTGATCCCGGACCGTACGTTCTCGTTCGTCTGCCAGGTGTACCCGGCGAGCGCGGTCAGCTGGTGCGCGGCCCCCAGGTCGGGCTCGTACGTGAGGGTGTTCTCGTTCAGGTACGAGAGGATCTCGGCCCGCCCGCGGATGGCGTCGCCCCCGGCCTCCTCGCCGCGCCGGGTCGTCATCGGGTAGTAGGTGTCCCGGAAGCGGGACGAGTAGTCCGCCCCGATCGCGACCCGCGCGCGCAGGCTCGGGATGAGCCGGTACTCACCGAACACGTTCCCCAGCAGGCGCGTGTCCCCCAGCCGGTCGTCCACCAGCACCAGCGAGACGGGGTTCACCAGGTCCGCGGCATCCGCATAGGAGACCCCCACCGCCGGGAGGTCGCGCCCCTGGTAGGGATACCTGCCGTCCTCCAGCTGGACGGGAAGGAAAGGATACGCCTGGAGCGCCGCGCCCACCGCGCCCGCGCGCTTGTTGCTCTCCCCTTCGGTGGGGACGAAGCTGGTGTTCACGCGGCTGGCGGAAAGGTTCGACCCGAAGCGGAGGCGCTCTCCGAAGCCCTGCTCCACGTTCGCGCGGAGCGAGAGGCGCCGGAACGCCGAGCCGATGACCACCCCCTCCTGGTCGAAGTAGCCGCCGGAGATCGCGTACCGGTTGAAGTTGACGCCCGAGCTCCCCCCCGAGACCGTCCCCTGGAAGCTGCGCAGCGGGGCGGTGCGGAAGATCTCGTCCTGCCAGTTCGTGCCGGCGCCCAGGCTGTTGACGAACGCCTGGTCGAAGGGCGCCTGCTCGCCCTGGTTCCGCGCGGCCTCGTTGATCGCGCTCGCCAGCTCGTTGGCGGGGAGCAGGTCGTACCGGTTGGCCACGCTCTGCACGCCCGTGGACATGTCGAAGGTGACCTTCGGCGCTCCGGCCTGTCCCTGCCGGGTGGTGATGATGACCACGCCGTTGGCGCCGCGGGCTCCGTAGATGGCCGTGGCCGACGCGTCCTTCAGCACCTCGATCGAGGCGATGTCCGACGGGTTCAGCGCCGCGAGCGGGTTGGACGGGACCGACGCGGTCGGGCGCCCCCCGTTGCCCGGCGACGACGCCTCGGGGTCGTGCTCGATGGGGAAGCCGTCGATCACGTACAGGGGCTCGCTCCCTCCCGTGATGGAGGAGGAGCCGCGGACCCGGACCGAGATGCCGCCGCCGGGCGCGCTGGAGGCCTGCGTCACCTGCACGCCGGCCGCGGTGCCCTGCAGCATCTGGTCGAGCGACTGCACCGGGATGTTCTCCAGCGCTTCCATGTTGACGGAAGACACGGCGCCCGTGACGGTCTCCCGGCGCTGCGTGCCGTAGCCCACGGCCACCAGCCCCTCCAGGGCGATCGCCTCCGACTGCAGGGAGAAGTTCGCGGTCGCCGTCTCCCCGGCCGCCACCGTGACCGTCTGCGTCTGCGCGCCGAAGCCGATCAGGCTGGCGCGCACGGTCCGCGTGCCCGCGGGCACGTTGACGAGGGTGTACCGTCCGTCCTCACCCGTCACCGCCGTCAGCGCCGTGTTGGGCACCGTGACGGCGGCCCCGGCGAGCGGGCGCGCCGGCTGCCCCCCGACCACCGTGCCGGTGATCCGTCCGGCCTGCGCGGACATGGCCGCGGGCAGGAGGGTGAACACGAGCAGGCAGAGTAGCGTGGTTGTCCATCTCATCCTGAGCTCTCCGGACGAAGGTTCGGCCATGACGTGGCTGTGGTGGATGGGGAACGGTGCAGCCGCGGCGGGCGCGGCCGGGAGCGGTCGGCGGGCGGTGGACCCCGGGAGCCGGGGGAGGCGCCGCATGCGAGCCGCCTCTTTTGTCCTTTGAAGAAACATATTCACCACGCAGCTCCGCGAGGAGGCTGGACGGCCCGCCAGGCGCCCGGACGGGCGCTGGCGGGGCGGGTTGCCGAAAAGCTGAAACGGACCGGACCGGCTATCTGGAAGAGGGCGGCGGGGCCGCCGTCCGGCATTTGTTCGCGGGAGAAACTAAATCCTCCGGCAATCTATCACCGCGTTCGTGGACGCGCAACGGTTTCGTAACGGCCCCGCGGCTACCGCTGCACGCGGCCGCTGGCGTCGCCCGCCATGAGCGCCTCCACCTCGGGCACGGTCACGCGGTTGAAGTCGCCGGGGACGGTGTGCTTGAGGGCGGAGGCCGCAGTGGCGAACTCCAGCGCCTTCCGGTCGTCGCCGTAGGCGAGCAGCCCGTACACCAGCCCCCCGGCGAAGGAGTCTCCGCCGCCCACCCGGTCCACGATGTCGGTGATCTCGTAGTGGCGGCTGACGAAGAAGTCGCGCCGGTCGTGCAGGCAGGCCGCCCACCCGTTCACGTCCGCGCTGTGGCTCTCGCGCAGCGTGATGGCCTGCTTCTCCAGGTTGGGGAACTCGTCCAGCACCCGCTCGGCCATCTGGCGGTACTTGTCCGTGTCCAGCTCCCCCGAGTGGACGTCCACGTCCATGCGGAGCCCCAGCGCCTTCTGGCAGTCCTCCTCGTTGGCGATCCCGACGGTGACGTGCTTCACCAGCTCCCGCATCACCTCCGGCGCCTCCTTCCCGTACTTCCAGAGGTTTTTCCGATAGTTGTAGTCGCACGACACCTGGATCCCCTTGGCCCGCGCCTGCCGCACCGCCTCCAGGGCGACGTCCGCCGCCGACTGGCTGAGCGCCGGGGTGATCCCGGTGACGTGGAACCACTCGGCCCCGTCCAGGACGGCGTCCCAGTCGAAGTCGCCGGGCTTGGCCGTGGCGATGGAGGAGTGGGCCCGGTCGTACGTGACCTTGGAGGGGCGGGCGTTGGAGCCCGTCTCCAGGAAGTAGATCCCCAGCCGCTCGCCCTGCCGCTTCACGTGGCGCGTGTCCACGCCGAAGCGGCGCACCTCCGCGACCGCCGCGTCGCCCAGGTTGTTCGCCGGGACCGCGGTGACGAAGGCCGCCTGGATCCCGTAGTTCGCCAGCGAGACCGCCACGTTGGCCTCGCCTCCGCCGAAGGTCGCCTCCATGGTCGGCGACTGGCAGAGCCGCTCGTGTCCGGGAGACTTCAGCCGCAGCATGATCTCCCCGAAGGTCACCACCCTGTTCGTCATCCCCTGTCTCCCGTTGTCTCGGCCACCGCGCGCACCGCGCCCTCCGCCTCGCGGCGGACGCGGTCGAAGTCCCCGCCGCGGATCCACTCCTGCTTCACCATCCACGAGCCGCCGACCGCCACCACCCGGTCGAAGCCCAGGTAGGCCTCCAGGTGGCCGACGCCGATCCCGCCGGTGGGGATGAACTCCACCATCCCGTACGGGGCGGCGATCGCCTTCAGGTACGGGAGCCCGCCGATGGGCTCCGCCGGGAAGAACTTCACCGTCCGCAGCCCCTTCCCCAGCGCCATCTCGATCTCCGTGGGCGTGCAGACGCCCGGGAACACCGGCATGGCGTTCTCCAGGCACCAGTCCACCACCGCCGGGTTGAGCCCCGGGCTGACCACGAACTTCGCCCCGGCGTCGCGCGCCCGGGCCGCCTGCTCCGGGGTGAGCACGGTGCCGGCGCCCGCCAGCATCTCCGGGTACGCCTCCGTGATCCGGCCCAGCGCCTCCGCGGCGGCGGCCGTCCGGAAGGTGACCTCCGCGCAGGGGAGCCCCCCCTCCACCAGCGCCCGCGCCAGCGGCACGGCGTCCTCCGCGTCCTCGATCACGATGACCGGGACGATCCTCGTCTCCCGCAAGCGTTCCAGGGCATCCGCCATTGTCTTGGGGCTCGTCGTCTGTGTGTGGAAGGGGCGCCTCAGGCGCGGCTCGCCGCGGCCAGGTGCGCCTCCAGCGCCGCCGGGACGCCCTCGCGCGCCGCGTGCTCCAGCGCCTCGCCGACCGCCTCCGCGAAGCCCGGCACGGCGGAGAGGTCGGTGCCCCAGGTCTCCACGTCGGCGCACGCCGCGCGGGCCAGCTCGCGGAGCGCGGCCGGGGAATCGTCCGGGAGGGCGTCCCAGAGCCCGCGGATCCGCTCCCCCTGGTCGTCCGCCCGCCGCTCCCCCGCCCCGCCGCGCGCCCACAGCAGGTAGGCCGCGAAGGCGAAGGCCAGCGAGGCCGGCGCGCGCCCCGTCCGCCGCGCGTACTCCGTGATGGAGGGGACCACGCGCACCCGCAGCTTCATGGTCTGCTGCAGGGTGATGTCGGCCAGGGCGTGGCGCACGTGTGGGTTGGCGAAGCGGTCCAGGACCTCGGCCGCGAAGCGCTCCGCCCCCGGCGCCTCCAGCGAGGGGACGATCTCCTCCAGCAGCACGCGGCGGAGGAAGGGCCCCACCCGCTCGTCCTCCACGGCCTCGCGCACCGTCTCGCACCCGCAGAGGAGCGCAGCCGGGACCATGGCGCTGTGGGCGCCGTTGAGGAGGCGGACCTTGCGCTCGCGGAAGGGCGCGACGTCGTCCGCCACCACGATCCCGGGGTCCGCGTCCGCGAAGCCCAGCCGCGCGCGGAGGGCGTCGCCGCCCTGGATGGCGAAGAGCCGGTACGGCTCGCAGACGGTGAGCAGCTCGTCCTCGTAGCCCAGCTCCGCGACGAGGCGCTCCCGCTCCTCGCCGTCCGGCGCGCCCGGGACGATGCGGTCCACCAGCGTGTTGCAGAAGGGGACCGCCTCCCGGACCCAGCGCGCGAAGTCGTCGCCCAGGGCCCATCGCTCCGCCAGCGCGAGGACGATCTCCCGCAGCCGGTCGCCGTTGTCCTCGATCAGCTCGCACGGGATCACCACGACCCCCCGCTCCGGCGCGAAGCCGAAGGCGGTCGCCCGCTCGTACAGGAAGCGCACGAGCTTCCCCGGGAAGGAGCGCGGCGGCTGCAGGTCCGGGCGGTCCTCCTCGTCCAGCGCGATCCCCACCTCGGTGGTGTTGGAGAAGACCAGCTCCAGCTCCGGGGCGCGCGCCAGGGCCAGCACCCGGTCCCACTCGCCGCGGGCGGAGAGGGCGCGGCTCACCGAGCCGATCACCCGGTGCTCCCGGAAGGGGGCGCCGTCGGAGATCCCCTGCACCGCCAGCGTGTAGAGCCCGTCCTGCTCGTTCAGCACCTGGTCGCGGCCGCTCCCGGTGGAGCCCACCATCACCACCCGCCCGCCGAAGCGGCCGGCGCGGTTGGCGGCGTCCAGGAAGAACTCCACGAAGCCGCGGAGGAAGGCCCCGGTGCCGAACTGCACCGCCTTCTCCGGGAGTTCCAGGAGCTCCGGCGCGGGGGCGAGCAGGTCGCCCCGGTCCTGGAAGGCGGGGGACGAGACGAGGGCGCGGCTCAGGGTGGGCGGCATGCGGTCAGTACCCGAAGAGGCCGGGGAGCCAGAGGCTCAGCGCCGGGACGTAGGTGACGATCAGCAGCGCCGCGATCATCGCCAGGAAGAAGGGGAGGATGGGGCGGATGACCCGCGCGATGCTGGTCTGCGCGACCCCCACCCCCACGAAGAGCACGCTCCCCACCGGCGGGGTGCAGAGCCCGATGCACAGGTTCATCACCATGACGATCCCGAAGTGCGTCGGGTCCATCCCGAGCTTCGCCGCCACCGGGAGGAAGATGGGGGTGAAGATCAGCACCGCCGGGGTCATGTCCATGAAGGTGCCCACTGCCAGCAGGATGAAGTTGATCACCAGCAGCAGCACGATGGGGTTGTCGGAGAGCCCCAGCAGCGCCGCCGACACCCCCTGCGGGAGGTTCACGTACGCCATCATCCACGACATGGCGATGGAGGCCGCGATCAGCAGCATCACCACCGCCGTGGTGACGGCGGAGTCCCGCAGGATCCCCGGGACGTCGCGCGCCGACACCTCGCGGTAGAGGAAGGCGAGCACCGCCGCGTAGAGCACCGCGATCGCCGCCGCCTCCGTGGCGGTGAAGATCCCACCCACGATCCCGCCGATCACCACCACCAGGAGGAGGAGGCTGGGGAGGGCGTGCACGAAGGTCCCCAGCGCCGCCCGGAGCGGGAGGCGCTCCGAGACCGGGTAGCCGCGCCGCGCCGCCATGACCCCGGCCACCCCCATGAGCATCAGCCCGATCAGGATCCCGGGGAGGTAGCCCGCCAGGAAGAGCGCCGCGATGGAGACCCCGCCGCTCGCCAGCGAGTAGATGATGAGGATGTTGCTGGGCGGGATGATCAGCCCGGTGGTGGCCGAGGTGATGTTCACCGCGGCGGCGTAGTCGCGGTCGTACCCCTCGTCGCGCATCCGCGGCGCCATGATCCCGCCGATGGCGGACGCCGCCGCCACCGCCGAGCCGGAGATGGCGCCGAAGAGCATGGAGGCGAAGACGTTCACGATGGCGAGCCCGCCCGGGAGGGTCCCCACCATGGCCTTCGCCAGGTCGATCAGCCGCCGCGCGATCCCGCCGCGGTTCATCAGCTGCCCGGCCAGGATGAAGAAGGGGATCGCCAGCAGGGTGAAGGAGTCCAGCCCCGTCGCCATCCGCTGCGCCACCGTGGTCACCGCCGGCCCCGCCTCGATGCTCAGGAGCATGGCGGCGGTGGTCGCCAGCCCGATGCAGAACGCCACCGGCACGCCCACGGCCAGGAGCACGAAGAACACCCCGCCCAGGACCATCGCGTCGACCCAGGCCATCACACCACCTCCGTCGCGGCGGGAGCGAGCGCCTCCGCGGGGTCCGGCTCGGGAACCGAGGCCGTGGAGTCCCCGCGCCGGCCCCGCAGGTGCTCGCCCAGGAAGACGAGCGAGTAGAAGGCGATCAGCGCCCCGCTCAGGGGGAGCACCGTGTACACCCAGCCGAGCGGCACCTGCAGCGCCGCCGAGGTCTGCCCCAGCAGGAGCGTGAGCCCCACCAGCCGCGCCCCGCCCACCCCCATGACCCCCAGCGCGAACAGCAGCACGGCGCCCTCGATCAGGGCGCCCACTGCGTGCCGGGAGCGCCCGCGCAGGCTGGCCGGGAGGAGGTCGATGGCGAGGTGCATCCGCTGCCCGGCGGTGTACGCGGCCCCCAGCAGCGCCACCCAGATCAGGAGGTAGCGGGCCAGCTCGTCGGTGAAGGAGCTGGGGTCGCGCAGCACGAAGCGCGTGAACACCTGCCAGAGGACGTCCAGCACCAGCACGCCCATCAGCGCCGCCAGGACGCCGCCGAGGACGCGGTCGATGGCGGCCTTGAGCCGCGCTGCTCCCGTGGATGGCGTCATGCTCACCGTACCGCCTGCATGCGTTGGATGAGCGGCCCCACCGTGGGGTCGCGGCGGAACTCGTCCAGCAGCGGCGCCCCCTTCTCCAGGAAGGGCTGCTTGTCGGGGCGGATCACCTGCACCCCGGCCTCCTCCACCGCCCGCAGCGCCTCCTCGGTGGCCTCTGCCCAGAGCTTACGCTGGTACTCCGCGGACTCCTCGGCCGCCTCGTCGAGCCAGCGCTGCTGCCGCGGGGTGAGGTCGTCCCACACCTCGGTGGCGACCACCAGCACGTCGGGGACGGCGGTGTGCTCGTTGAGGGTGTAGTAGCGGGCCACCTCGTAGTGGCGCGACAGGTGGAAGGAGGGCGGGTTGTTCTCCGCCCCGTCGGCCACTCCCTGCTGGAGCGCGGTGTAGACCTCGCCCCAGGCGATGGGGGTCGCGGAGCCGCCCAGCGTCCGCACCATCTGCATGGCGACGGCGCTCTCCTGCGTGCGGATCTTGAGCCCCGCCAGGTCCGCCGGGGTGCGCACCGGACGCTTCGTCGTGTAGAAGCTGCGGCTCCCGGCGTCGTAGTAGGCCAGCCCCCGCAGGCGGTACGGCTCGGTGCTCCGGAGCAGCTCCTCCCCGATGGGCCCGTCCAGCACCGCGAAGCGGTGCGCGTCGTCGCGGAAGAGGAAGGGGAGCCCGAACACCCGGAACGCCGGGGCGAACCCCTCCAGCACGCTGGACGACACCTTGGTCATCCCCAGGCTCCCGATCTGCAGGAGCTCCAGCGTCTCGCGCTCGCTCCCGAGCTGCCCGCTGGGGTAGATGTCGATGCGCATGGTCCCGCCGGACTTCTGCGCCAGGCGCTCGGCCATGAACTCCATGGCCCGGTGCACCGGGTGCGTCACGTCCAGGCTGTGCGCCAGCTTGATCGTGGTGGTGTCGTCCCGCCCGACGCACCCGCCGAGCAGGGCCGGGAGGAGCGCGAGGAGGAGGAGGACGGGGAGGCGGCGGAGCTTTCTCATGGGGTTCCGGGGCGCGCTAGAGCGTCACCCCCTCCTTCCAGATGGCGATCTCGCGGTAGCCGTGCTTCTCGTTGTTGGCGAGCACGCGCCCCGAGGCGACGTCCAGGATCCGGGCGAACAGCGCGTCCGCCAGCTCGTCCAGCGTGGCGGTGCCGTCCAGCAGCGCCCCGGCGTTGAAGTCGATCCAGTGCGGCTTCCTCTCCGCGATCGCCGAGTTCGAGGAGACCTTGAGGGTGGGGACCGGGAAGCCGAGCGGGGTGCCCCGGCCGGTGGTGAAAAGGAGCAGGGTGGCGCCGCTCGCGACCATGGCCGTGGAGGAGACGCCGTCGTTCCCGGGCGCCTCCAGGAGCGAGAGCCCGCCGGTCCCGGCCGGCTCGCCGTAGCGGAGCACCCGCGCCACCGTGGCCCGGCCGCCCTTCTGGATGGCGCCCAGCGACTTCTCCTCCAGGGTGGTGAGGCCGCCCGCCTTGTTCCCGGGCGAGGGGTTCTCGTACACCGGCTGCCCGTGGCGGAGGAAGTACTCCTTGAAGTCGTTGACCATCTCCACCACCTGGTGGAAGACGCCCTCGTCCGCCGCGCGGTCCATCAGCACCTGTTCGGCCCCGAACATCTCCGGGACCTCGGTGAGGACCACGCCCCCGCCCAGCGCGGTGAGCCGGTCCGCGATCCGCCCCAGGAGCGGGTTGGCGGAGATCCCGCTGAAGCCGTCCGAACCCCCGCACTTGTGGCCCAGCACCAGCTCGGATGCGGGGCACTCCTCGCGCCGGTCGCCCTCCATGGCGCGGACCAGCTCCTCCACCGCCGCGATCCCCTCCTCCACCTCGTCCACCACGTCCTGCGTGTTGAAGAAGCGGATGCGGCGCGCGTCCAGCTCCCCCGCCATGGCCAGGAGCTCGGCCATCTGGTTGTTCTCGCACCCCAGCCCCAGCACGAGCACCCCGCCCGCGTTGGGGTGGCGGATGAGCCCGGCCAGCACCCGGCGGGTGTTCTCCAGGTCGTCGCCGAGCTGGCTGCACCCGTAGGGGTGGGAGAAGGCGTGCACCCCGTCCACCCGCCCGGAGAAGCGCTCCGAGGCCGCCCGCGCGATCCGCTCCGCGGCGGTGTTCACGCACCCCACAGTGTTGACGATCCACACCTCGTTGCGCGTCCCCACCCGCCCGCCGGCCCGCCGGTACCCCAGGAAGGTGGGCATCGCGCCGGGCGCGGGCTCCGGCTGCGGCCGCCCGTCCGCCTCGTAGCGGTACTCCAGCGTCCCCTCCAGCGCCGTCCTGAGGTTGTGGGAGTGCACCCACGCCCCCGCCGGGACCTCCTCCGTGACCCGTCCGATGGGGAAGCCGTACTTCACCACCGCCTCGCCGGGGGCGAGGGCGCGCAGCGCGAGCTTGTGCCCCGCGGGGACCTCCTCGCGCAGCACGACGCCGATGCCGTCCACGGCCACCTCGGCGCCCGCGGGGAGCGGCACCAGCGCCACGGCGACGTTGTCCTCCGGGTGCACCCGGACCACGACCGGCTTCTCCATCGCTTCGCTCATGTGGTTTCGGTACGGGGGGGCCACCCGGGGCCCCCACCCGGCGGCCTGAGAGCCGCCACCCTCCCCCAGTTCTGGGGGAGGGCTTCCTGTCACCCCGGCGATCATGCGCGGCGGTGGCAGGCCCCCTCCCCCGGCCCCTCCCCCGCAAGCGGGAGAGGGGAGCACGGCAACGGCTTCTGCTTCTCCCCCTGTCCCACGAGAGAAAAGGGGCCGGGGAGTGTGGGGCGAGCCCTGGCCGCACCCCGACGTCACCACGCGGACCGCAGTTCTCCCCTTCCCCCCTTGCGGGGGAAGGGGCCGGGGGAAGGGGGGTCCTCCCCTCAGTCCGCCGCCTGCCCCCTCTCCGCCTGGGCCGGCGCGTCGGCGTCGTCCAGCCGGTACGTCTCGCGCGCCAGGTCGTAGGCCAGGGCTCGGGCCATCTCGCGGGCGTCGTCCAGCTCCACCACGTGGCGGGCCACCAGCCCCGCCAGCCAGTTGGCGTCCACGCGCCGCGCCAGGTCGTGCCGCGCGGGGATGGAGCAGAAGGCGCGGGTGTCGTCGTTGAAGCCCGCGGTGTTGTAGATCCCCGCCGTCTCCGTGGTCTGCTCGCGGAAGCGCGTCATCCCCTGGATGGAGTCGTGGAACCACCAGGGGGGCCCCAGCCGCAGCGCCGGGTAGTGCCCCGCCAGCGGCGCCAGCTCCCGCGCGTAGGTGGACTCGTCCAGCGTGAAGAGGACCAGCGTGAGGCGCGGGTCGTTGCCGTACGCGTCCAGCAGGTTGCGCAGGTTGCGCGTGTACTCCGTCGCCACGGGGATGTCCGCGCCCTTGTCCAGCCCGAAGCGCTCCCAGACCCGCCGGTTGTGGTCGCGCAGCGCCCCCGGGTGCAGCTGCATCACCAGGCCGTCCCCGGTGGACATGCGCGCCATCTCCATCAGCATGTGCGCCTCGAAGCGCCGCTGGTCGGCCGCGTCCGCCTCGCCGTCCAGCGCGCGGCGGAAGAGGCGGTCGGCCTCCTCGTCGGGGAGGCGCTCCGTCCAGGGCTCCAGCACGGCGTGGTCGGTGGCGGTGGCGCCCATCGAGCGGAAGAAGGCCCGCCGCTCCTCCAGCGCGCGCACGAAGCCGGCGTAGTCCGCCACCGGGGCGCCGTGCAGGCAGCCCAGCTTCGCCACTTCGCAGCTCCACCCCTCCGCCGCGATCCGCAGCACCGCGTCCGGGCGGAAGGTCGGGATCACCCGCCCCGCCCACCCGGACTCGCAGATGGCGCGGTGGTGCTCCAGCGTGTCGGTGGCCGCGTCGGTGGTGGCGAGGACCTCGATGTTGAAGCGCGCGAAGAGGGCGCGGGGCCGGAACTCGGGGGAGGCCAGCTTCTCCGCGATCTCGTCGTAGACGCGCCGGGCCGTGGTCCCGTCCAGCCGGACGCGCACGCCGAAGACGTCGTACAGCTCCTGGTCCAGCCAGACGCCCGTGGGGGTGCCGCGGAAGAGGTAGTAGTGCTCGGCGAAGGTCTGCCAGATCCGGCGGGGATCGGTCTCCACCGGGGTGCCGTCGCGGGTGGGGACGCCCAGCGCCTCCATCGGGATCCCCCGCGAGTACAGCATCCGGAAGATGTAGTGGTCCGGGACGATGAGGAGCGCGGTCGGCTCCGGGAAGGGCGCGTCCTCCGCGAGGAGCCGCGGATCCACGTGGCCGTGCGGACAGACCAGCGGCAGCTCCCGCGTCTCCTCGTACAGCGCCCGCGCCACCGCCCGGACCGCCGGGTCCGGGTCGAAGAAGCGGTCTTCTTGCAGAACGAGGGGCCTGCCTGGGTTCACGGCCGGATGCATGGATGCTGGAGCTTCGTCACGGGTAAAGGCGGCCACCCGGGGTGGCTCGTGCGGGGTGGCGGCGGGGGCGGATCCGCGATATCGTTCCGGCGCGGAACAATGTCCGGGGGTGGCGGGCTCCGGAATCCAGCTCCGGCCTGGCCGCGAACGCAGCCGCTCGCACGTGCCCCTTGCTTTCGTGCCGCCGCGAGACCAATTTGTTCGCTGTGAGAACAAAACGCAAGGGGGAAGTTGTGGGGCCCCCTCCGCGCCGCCGAAGCAGGACAGCGGAGCCATGAGAAAGATCAACACCCGCGACTTCAAGCTCGCGACGCGGTCCACCCCGCGCGAGATCAACCGCCAGATCCTCCTCAACCTGGTGCGCGAGCACCAGCCCGTCTCGCGCGCCGACCTGGCGCGGCGCATGGGCGTGGGGCGCGGGATGGTGACCTCGCTGGTGAGCGAGCTCCTGGTGGAGGGATCCATCCTGGAAGGCGACATGGGCGAGGCGCCGCGGGGCCGCAAGCCCACGATGCTGTACGTGCGCACCAGCGACCGGCTGGTGGTCGCCATCGACGTGCGGTTCACCCGCACCTTCGTGATGCTGAGCGACTTCGACGGGACGCAGATCGCGCTGGAGACCTTCGAGACGGTGTTCGACCCGGCCGCCCTGGTGGAGGAGCTTTCCGGGCGCGTGCGCCGGATCCTGAAGAGCTACGGGGCCGCCGGGGTGGTGGAGGGGATCGGGATGGTGGTGCCGGGGATGGTGGACCGCCGCACCGGCCGCATCCTCAACTCCCCTCAGCTCGGCTGGCGCGACGTGGACGTCCGCGGCGACCTGGAGGCCGCCACCGGGCTCTCCGTGCACATCGAGAACGCCCCCATCGCCTGCGCCCTCGCGCAGATGTGGCTGGGGCAGCGCGGCGGCGACGCCGCGGCCGACTTCGTGTACGTCACCGTCTCCGACGGCGTGGGCGCCGGCGTGGTGGTGAACGGCCAGGTGGTCCGCGGCGCCGGCCACACCGCCGGGGAGTTCGGCCACATCCCGCTGCACCCGGAGGGGCCGCACTGCCTCTGCGGGTCGCGGGGGTGCTGGGAGGCGTACACCTCCAACCTCGCCACGGTGGCGCGCTACCTGGGCCAGGACCTCTCCCCCGAGCAGAGCCGCCGCTTACTGAAGCAGCACGGGATCGCCTTCGGCGACCTGGTCACCCGGGCGCGCACCGGCGACGCCCGGGCGCGGGCGGCGCTCCAGGAGACCGGCCGCTACCTGGGGCTCGGCCTCGCCATGATCGTCAACGCGCTGAACCCGTCCCGGATCTTCGTGGGCGGCGAGATCACCGCCGCCTGGGACATGATCGAGGACCACCTGCACGCGGCCGTCTCCGAGCGGGCGCTGACCCCGACCGCGGCCCGCAGCCCCATCATTCCCGAGCAGACCAGCACGCACCCGCGGCTCCGCGGCGCCACGGCGCTGGTGGCCGCCCCGGTCTACGCCGCCCCGCAGGTCGCCTGAACCTCCTGGAGAACCCGATGCCCGATCCCCGGTTCACACGCCGCGATTTCGTCCGCACCCTGTCGCTCGGCGCGGGTGCGGCGCTCTTCGTCCCCGGCTTCCTCCCCGGCTGCGCCCCGGCCGGGCTCCGCGGCGTCGGCGCCCCCGGCGCGGGCGGCGACGCCTGGAGCCGCGTCCCGGGGATCCTGGCCCGCATCCGCCCTCCCGTCTTCCCGGCGCGCGACTTCCCCGTCACCGCGCACGGCGGCGTGGGCGACGGCCGGACCGACAACACCGAGGCGTTCCGCCGGGCCATCGCGGCGTGCGCCGCGGCCGGCGGCGGCCGGGTGGTCGTCCCCGCGGGGCGCTTCCTCACCGGCCCCATCCACCTGAAGAGCAACGTCAACCTGCACGTCTCCGAGGGCGCCACGATCGCCTTCAGCCAGGACCCGAAGGACTACCTCCCCGTGGTCCACACCCGGTGGGAGGGGGTGGAGCTGATGGGATACTCCCCGCTCATCTATGCCTTCGAGCAGGAGAACGTGGCCGTCACTGGGAAGGGGACGCTGGACGGGCAGGCCTCCACCACGGTCTGGTGGCCCTGGAAGGGGAAGTGGAAGCAGCACCCCGAGTGGGACCGGGGGCCGACCCAGAAGGCGGCGCGCGACCGGCTCTTCGAGATGGCGGAGCAGGGCGTCCCCGTGGACCGGCGGGTCTTCGCGGAGGGGTCGTACCTGCGCCCGCAGTTCATCCAGCCGTACCGCTGCCGCAACGTCCTGGTGGAGGGGGTGACCCTCGTCAACGCCCCCATGTGGCAGATCAACCCCGTCCTCTGCCAGAACGTCACCGTGCGCGGGGTGTCCGTGGTCAGCCACGGCCCCAACAACGACGGGTGCAACCCGGAGTCGTGCCGCGACGTGCTGATCGAGGGGTGCCTCTTCGACACCGGCGACGACTGCATCGCCATCAAGTCCGGGCGCAACGCCGACGGGCGCCGCCTCAACGTGCCGAGCGAGAACATCGTCGTGCGCCGCTGCCGGATGAAGGACGGCCACGGCGGCGTCACGCTGGGGAGCGAGATCTCGGGCGGGGTGCGCAACGTCTTCGTGGAGGAGTGCGAGATGGACTCTCCCAACCTCGACCGGGCGCTCCGCTTCAAGAACAACGCGATGCGCGGCGGCGTGCTGGAGAACGTCTACATGCGCAACGTCGCCATCGGCCAGGTCAAGGACGCGGTGGTCTCGGTGGACCTCCACTACGAGGAGGGACAGCAGGGCCCCTTCACCCCCGTGGTGCGCAACGTGGAGCTGCACAACGTCACCAGCCAGAAGAGCAAGTACGTGCTCTACATGCGGGCGTACCCGGGCGCGGAGATCTCCGACATCCTGGTGGCGGACAGCCGATTCCAGGGCGTGGAGCGGGGCAACGTCACCGAGGGGGTGGAGGACCTCCGCTTCGTGGACACGCTCATCAACGGCGTCCCCGCCAGCGCCACGTCGCACGAGGCCGCCCCGAAGACCGACGCCGACCTGCTGCCCAGCGACCGGAGGATGCCGCCCGCCCCCGCCCGGCCGGGGGCCCGGTGAGCGGACTCACCCGGCGGGGGTTCCTGGGCGCCGCCTCCGCGGCGGCCGCGGCGACCCTCCTCGACCCGGCACGCGGCCTCTCGCACAC
>DASYWD010000324.1 GCA_035936415.1 Longimicrobiaceae bacterium | reverse complement strand
CCGCGGCCCGCGCGCTCGGGCGGCTGGAGGACGCCTCCTCCGTCCCGGCGCTCGCGCGGCTCCTCGCGTCCGACCCCGACCCCGGCGTCCGCCGCGCCGCCGCCTGGGCGCTGGGGAGAATCGAATGACCTGAGACTTCCGAACTGCGGCGACTCCGTACGTCGCCGACCGGGAAGGAAGCTCGTAAAAGGACGTCACGTGCTGCGAGCCCCCGCCGGCCGACCCGGCGCGGGGCGATGGCACCGGCCGACCCTCACCTTCTCATCGGGACTCGACCCATGTACCTGTCACCGAACGTTCGCCATGCGCTCGCGGGTCTTCTCGCCGCGGTGTCGCCCTGGACCCCGCTCGGGGCGCAGCAGGCGGATACCGCTGCGGCGCGCCCGGCGCCCGCGGCCGACCTGCGCTCCATCGCCATCCAGCGTGCGCCTGGCGCGATCCAGGTCGACGCGCGGCTGGAGGACGCCGGGTGGGTGGGCGCCGCGCGGGCGAGCGGCTTCGTCGAGATGACGCCCAGGGAGGGGGCGCAGCCTCCGGTGGAGACGGAGGTGCTCCTCACCTACGACGACAAGAACTTCTACGTCGCCTGGATCGCGAAGGACCCCAACCCGGACGCGATCCGTGCGACCCTCCAGCCGCGCGACCGGCTCTGGAGCGACGACTGGGTGGGAGTCCTCATCGAGCCGTTCGGGGGCTCGTCGCTGGGCTACTACTTCATCGCCAACCCCATCGGGGTGCAGGGCGACCTGCAGATGAACCCACAGGGAGAGGACGGCTCCATCGACTTCATCTACACCACCGCGGGGAGGATCACGGAGGACGGCTACGTCATCGAGATGGCCATCCCCTTCAGCAGCCTCCGCTTCCCGAACCGGCCGGTGCAGGAGTGGGGGATCATGCTGGTGCGAACCTATCCCCGCTCCAGCCGGCACTACATCACCTGGCCCTCGCTGAGCCGGAACAACCCCTGCCAGCTCTGCCAGCTCGCGAAGCTCCAGGGGATCGAAGGGGTCCGGCCGGGGGGCACCCTCGACGTCCTTCCCGCGGTGGTCGCCTCGCAGTCCGGACGCCTCCAGGACCCCTCCAACCCGGCCTCCTTCGAGAATGGCCGCGTGACCCCCGACGCCTCTCTGGGTCTCAAGTACGCCTTCCAGGGCGGCTGGACGGCGGAGGCCACGCTGAACCCGGACTTCAGCCAGGTGGAGTCGGACGCGGCGCAGGTGGACGTGAACACCACCTTCGCGCTCTTCTTCCCGGAGCGCCGCCCCTTCTTCCAGGAGGGGATGGACCTGTACGAGACGCCGATGAACGTCTTCTACTCGCGCTCCATCAACGATCCCCAGGTGGCGACCAAGCTGACCGGCCGCCGGGGGCGGACCAGCTTCGGCTGGGTGGGCGCGCGCGACGAGCACACCCCCTTCTTCCTCCCCTTCGAGGAGCGCAGCGCGGTCCTGGAGGGTGGGCGGAGCTTCACCAACGTGCTGCGGGCCCGGCAGAACGTCTACGGAAACTCGTACGTCGGGGGGCTCCTCACCGACCGGCGGCTGGATGGGGGCGGCTCGGGGACCACGGCGAGCGTGGACGGCCTCTTCCGCTTCCGCGAGGTGTACAGCCTCTCCGCGCACCTGGTGGGGAGCTACACGCGGGAGCCGGACGACCCCGGCCTCAGCGCCCGGCTTCCGAAGCTCACCTTCGGCTCCGGGGACGACCGGCACACCGCAGCCTTCGACGGCGAGTCGTACGCCGGCCGGGCTTCGTTCGTCCGCGTCGCCCGGGACGCGCGGACCTGGAGCTGGAACGCCCTCTACATGGATCTCTCGCCGACCTATCGTGCCGACGCGGGCTTCCAGTCGCGGAACGACTTCCGACGCGCCTCGGTCTGGACGGGGATGACCTTCTTCCCCCGCCGCTACGGCGTGGAGCGGATCTCCTCGGGCCTCTTGGGCGGCACCATCTGGAACTTCCGGGGCGAAGGGAAGGAGACGTGGATCAACCCCAGCGTCTCGCTGACGCTGCCCCGGCAGACGAACGTCGGGATCAACGCCAGGTTCGCCGACGAGACCTTCCGGGGGGTGGAGTTGACCGGCATCCGCCGCTACGGAATGTTCCTGGTCAGCAACTTCAGCGATCCTCTGCGGGTGGGCTTCGAGGTCGGCCGGGGGGAGAGCGTGGCCCGCATGCTGGCGGTGCCCGAAGTGGGAGCGGGGATGAACGCGCGTGCCTGGGCCACCATCAAGCCGATTTCGCGCGTCGTCATCGAGCCGTCGCTCACGTACGAGGAGCTCAACCGCCTGGGCGGAGAGGAGATCTTCTCCGGGTACATCGCGCGGACGCGCTTCAACTTCCAGTACAACCGCGAGCTGCAGTTCCGGATGGTGGCGCAGTACAACGATTTCAGTGAGCGGCTCGACCTGGAGCCCCTGCTGGCCTACCAGCTCAACCCGTTCAGCATCTTCTACGTGGGCTCCACCTACGGCTCCCGGCAGTTCGACGGGCACGGGCTGGTGGGGACACAGCGGCAGTACTTCGCCAAGATCCAGTACCTGTTCCGGCCGTAGCTCCCGGGGGCGGGGAGCACGGCAGAGGGCCCGGCAGCGAACCGCCGGGCCCTCTTCGCATACGCCGCGCTACCCTGACACCGGGTACTGCCGGAGTGCGGCCGTGGAGCCCGCAGCCAGTGCTCAGGGGCAGCTCACTGTCGGGTTGGTGGCATGGAACGTCCCCGCGGGGTTCCCCTTCCACACCCAGGCGTGCAGCTCCGAGTCCGCGAAGGGGAGGTGCGACTCCTCCATCGTCCTGCCGAAGACGGTCGGCGAGGCGGCTCCGAGCGCCATGTACTCCACCGCGACCAGCTGCAGCCGGCCGTGCGGCTTCGGCTCGAAGACGAGCACCTCCGGGCGAAGAGGATCGACCATGCCGTCGATCGCGCCGAAGTCGACGAAGTGGATCCCCATCCCCTCGATGCAGATCCCGGTGTTCACGTACCCTCGGGCGAGCAGCTCCGCCTCGCTCATGTGGCGGAACTGCACCGTCGCCTGCCGGACCGCCGCCAGCTGCTGGTTCACGGCCGCGGAATGGTGCTCCCGGGACAGGAACGCGCCGCTCCCGGGGACCGGCTCCGCGCCGGCGGGGTTGTCCTGCGTGCAGCCGGCGGCTGCGGCGGCGACGACGAGGACTGCGAGCAGGGTGTTGCACTTCATGGTCGGCTCCGTGTCAAAGGGATTCCGTGGAAAGCGGTGCCTCCGGGGCTCAGGCCGGCACCGCGCCGAGCTGCTGCATCAACCCGAGCTGGTCTCCGACGCCCCAGCGCTCCACGATCTTCCCGTCCCGGATCCGGAGGACGTCGACCACCCGCATCTCCACCGGGCGGCCGCTGGCCGCGATGCCCTGGAAGTCGCCCGAGTGGGTGCCGCGGAAGCGCACGCGTGCGGCCACCCTGTCCCCCTCGGCGATCAGGTCGTCGACGACCACCTCCAGGCCGGGGAACGCGCGGGCGAGCTCGGCGAAGAAGGCCTTCAGCCCCTCCCGGCCCTCGCCCTGGCCGGGATCGGGGTCGTGGTCGCGGACGTCGGGCGCGATGACCTCGTCCAGGCCGCTGAAGTCTCCGCTCCGGAATCCTTCGGAGGCCGCCCGGTACGCGCGCCGCGCGATCTCCTGGTTCTGTTCTTCGGCCATTTCATCCTCCTTGTGTGGGGTGTGGAAGACCGGCGGGGCTCCCGCCCCGTGCCGGTCCGGACGTGGGCGGGACCAGCCACCCCGTCCCGGTGCCGCGGAGCAGAAAGCCGTACCCGAGCGCCTCGTCGCCATCGATCTCGTGGTACTCGTTCCGGCTGAACGCGCCGCAGGCACGCTCGGTGTAGGCGCGGACCGTCTCCGCCGAATCACTCTCCCAGAGGCAGACCAGGACCCCGTGGTCCCGGCTCGGGAGCGCCTGCACCAGCCGCAGGTGAACCGGGCGGCCCGGGTCCGGGCGCTCGCGGAGCTTCCAGAAGGCGACCGGGTCCACGATCCGGTGGTAGACGAGGACGTACACCATGTGCCCCCGGGGCGGAGGACGGCGCCCCCGGGCGCCGTCCGGTGGCGTCCCGGCTCCTCAGTGCGCCGCGTGCCCGGCCGGAGCCGGCGCGTGCCTGCAGGTGACGCTCGGGTTCATGGGCGAGAACACGCCGTTCGGGTTCTCCCGGTAGATCCAGACGTGCCGGTCGTAGTGGGGCTCGAAGCCGTGCGCCTCGTCGAAGTCGGTGGCCGGGTCGTCCTGCATGCGGTCGAACGCCACCCCGTGGAAGGTGGGCGCCTCCCGGTTCCCCGTCTCCTCCCACGAACGGATGAACACGAGGTTCTCCACGGCCACCAGCTCCATCGAGCCGTCCGCCTGCGGCTCGTAGATCAGGATCGCGGGCCTGCGGAAGTCCGTGTGGGTACCGTTCCCGGCGACCCGCGGGTTCGGGGGCGCCGTGATCCCCAGCAGGTCGGGACGGAAGAAGTGGATCCCCATCGCCCCCGCCTCGGCCGGGAGACCCTCCATCTCGGCGGTCACGCACATCCCGCTGGGGTCCTGGACGTAGCCCTCGGCGAGGGCAACCTTCACGTCGCGGAAGCGCTCCGTGGCCGCGCGGACCTCGGCCAGGGTCGGCTCGCCCGGGGCGGGGGCGGCGGCCTGCACCTCCGCGCTCTCGGCGCTCTGCACGGCGGGGGCGCCGGTGCACCCGGCGGCGAGCAGCAGGGTGGCGAACAAACAGCTTGCGTGCCGGATCGAATCGGGCATCATTACCTCGTGGTGGATGGGTGCCGAGCCGGCCCGGATGGGCCGCGAGCTCCCCGGAAGGATGGGGCGGAGGTGCGTGCCGGAGTATCCCGAATTTCAGGGGGGGGTGATGACACAGGCCGTTCGACTGACCACGCGGGCCGAGCGCGAGACGCTCCGTTCCATCCGGCGCGCCTGCTACGCGGGGCTGGACTCGCTCACGCTGCGGCAGGAGGTGGGGATGCGTGCCGCAGCCATCGTCCCCTCCGAGGCGTACGCGCTGATGGCCACGGACCCCGAGACCGGGCTCTTCACCCACGGGTGGGGCGAGCGGTTGTCGGATAGCTTCGTCCAGAGCTACGTGACGAGGGTGTATCCGGACGAGGTCGTCGAGTTCATCGACTTCGCCCGCTCGGGAGGCGTCGTCTCCACCGAGAACTCCGACCCGTTCCTGGAGGTGCTCCGCGCCGACGGGCTGGAGCACGCGCTGCACGCCGTGCTGGCGGTGGAGGGGGGGATCTACGGCTCGTGGTGCATGTTCCGGGAAGCCGGATCACGCACCTTCGCGGAGCCGGAGACCCGCTTCATGCAGGCCATCGCGCCCCACGTCGCGCGGGGGCTGCAGGCCGCCGCAGCGACCGAGGCCGCGCTCCGGGACGCCGCCACGGCGGACGTGGCCGCGCCCGGGGTGCTCGTGCTGGACGCGAGGAGCCGGATCGTGCTGCGGAGCGGGCCCGCGGCGGAGCAGCTCGCGGACCTGGCGGACGTGGGGATGCGGACCGAAGCGCACCCGTACGCGCTGGTCAGCCTGCTGACCCGGCTCGCGGCCGCGCACGCCCGCCCGGAGGGACCGCTCGGGGCCGAGCTGCGCGCGCAGGGGCGCTCGGGGCGGTGGTACGTGCTCCGGGCCTCCCTGGCCGAGCCGGACGCGTCGGGGGAGTCGGCGCGGGTGGTCGTGATCGAGCCCGCCGCGCCGCGGGACGCGTCGCCCTTCCTGTCGCAGGCGTACGGCCTCACGCCGCGCGAGCGGGAGGTGCTCCTGCTCGTCGTGCGTGGGGAATCGACGAAGCGGATCGCCGCCCGGCTCGGCCTGTCCGTCTACACGGTGCAGGACCACCTGGAGCACGCCTGCGAAAAGGTAGGGGTGCGGGGGCGCAAGGCGCTGGTGGCGAAGATCTTCCTCGACGGGTACGCCACCCCGCCCGAGGGGTAGCGCCTCACCCGGCAAGGGAAGCCGCCAGGCCGGTGCGGCGGCAGAACGAGTCTTGCGGACCGGGAGGCGGGGCGGTGTGCGTCACGCGCCAGCCCTCCATCCCGGACGAGGGCCCGTATACCCGCCGTCCGTTCCCCGACACCGAAGCGCACGCATGCAGAAGACCATCCAGGTCACGGTCCCCCCCGAGCAGACGGATGAGATCGTCGCCCTGCTCCGGAAGCAGGATGGACTGATCGGCCTGCAGCTGCAGCGCGGGATCTCGCTGCACCCCCCGGGCGACACGGTGACCGCGGTGGTCTCGACGCCGACTCTGAACCGGGTGCTGCGCCTGCTGCAGGAGCGCCGCATCGGAAGTGGCGACGACAGCTCGATCGTCACCAGCGAGCCCGCCAGCGTGATCTCCCCGCCGGTCCGGGCGACGATGAGCACCGAGCCCAGCGACCAGAGCTGGGAGGAGATCGAGACGGAGATGGCGAAGGAGAGCAACATGACGCCCAACGCTCTCCTGCTCATGGGGATCGCCGGGGGGATCGCCGCCGCGGGGATCGCCACCGACACCCTCCACCTGGTCGTCGGAGCGATGATCGTCGCCCCGGGCTTCGAGCCCATCACCCGGGTCTCGTTCGGGATCGTCACGCGCAACACCAGGTGGCGCCACGCCCTGCTGCACGCGGTCCAGGGATACGCCGTGCTGGTCGCCGGGGCCGTGGCGGCGAGCCTCCTCCTCCTCGCCTTCGGCGTGACGGTGAGCGGCGAGAGCACCTACCTCGCCGCGGGCGAGCTGCTCTCCTACTGGAGCAGCGTGAGCCCCGCGGGGGTGCTGGTGAGCGCGCTGGCCGGCGCGGCCGGCGCCATCCTGATCGCGTCGGGCCGCTCCGTCCTGACCGCCGGAGTCCTCGTCTCGCTCGCCCTGATCCCCTCGGCCACCCTGATGGGGATGGCCCTGGTGGGGTGGGACCTTTCGCTCCTGGGACGCGCCGGGCTGCGGTGGCTGGTCGACGTCGTGCTGGTTGGCGTCATGGCGTTCCCGGTGTTCGCATGGCACAGCACCCGCCTGGACCGCCGCACGTCGATGCTGTGACGCGGCGCCGGACGCACGAGGCCCCGCCGCGTCTCCGCGGCGGGGCCTCGTTTCGTCGGAGGGGGCTCCCCGGGTCAGACCGAGGCGACCACCTCGTACCAGTCCGAGCTCTCCATGGTGGCGCCCTCTTCCTGCACCGCCTTCGCGCGCACCTTGGAGAAGTCGGTCGGCGCGCGGTTCGGGTCGCGGGTCGCCGCGGGATCCTCCCGGGTGGTCTTCCCCTCCACCTCCTTCATGCGCTTCTTGTCGCTCCAGATGGCGACGCCGATGGCCTCGCCCGCCTCGCGGTTCACCAGGAAGAAGGCGTCCCGGAGCCCCTGGTTCTTCAGCTTCTTGTGCTCGTCGGCGATCCTCCCCTTGAGGTCGCGGATCACGTCGTCCGCCCTTTCCGGGGGGAACCGGACCCTGGTCACGCCGGCGCTCATCTCCTGGGCCATGACGTCCTCCTTTGCTGAGGTCACGTGTCGGACTCCGACGCCGGTTCCGGAAGCCGCGGCTTCCGGCCGGCATCCAGGCTACATCATATCCCCGCACCGACGCCCGGACTTCTCCGGGATTGCGCTCCTGCCGCTCCGGCTCACCCGTCCCGGCCGTGGCTGTCGTCCAGGTCCTCGTAGATCGCCACGCATTCCGTGTCGTAGCGCACCACGCCGTCCTTCACGAACTCCCAGCGGATGCTGTTGGTCTGCCCCTTGGCGATGGCCGGGATGAACTCGGGCGGGACGCGGATCATCGCCTGCCCGTTCCCCTGCGCGTTGGTGGTGAGCTTCACCGGCGCCGGCTGGGTGATCGCCTGGCCCGAGCAGTCGGTCACGAAGAGCGAGATGATCAGGTTCACCGTGTAGGTGGCGTTGGGGTCGGCCCCGTTGAGCAGGTAGCGCTCGATGGCGAAGTTGTTGGGCCCCTCCATGAAGGTGTCCACCACCGCCCCGCTCTGCAGCGGCGCGCCGCCCACCGGGCGCACCGGGATGCGGGCGCCGGCCGGGCCGCCGCCGGGGGTGTTCAGCGTTCGCCCCTGCAGGCCGCCTCCGCCGCCGCCTCCTCCGGGAGCCGCCGG
>DASYWD010000323.1 GCA_035936415.1 Longimicrobiaceae bacterium | reverse complement strand
CCAGATCCCCATCGGCGCGCTCGCAGTGGTGGACGGGGATGCCCTCACCCTCCGCGGCCTCGTCGCCGACCTGGAAGGCGAGGCAGTCCTCCGTTCCGAGGTCACGGCCGCCCGGAACGAGGCCGCCGCCGCGGGCCGCCGCCTCGCGGGCGAGCTTCTGGAGCGCGGCGCGGGGGAGATCCTGGCCCGGCTGCGGGGCGCCACCGATGGCCGGGTCAGGGAGCCCGCCGCCCCGTGACCACGCCGCCCGGAGAGATCCCGGACCCCGCGGCCAAGCTCCTCACGCGCGAGGAGCTGGTCGCCCGCCTCGGCCGCCCGCGCACGCAGCGCGTGGTCTTCACCAACGGGTGCTTCGACGTCCTGCACCGCGGCCACGCCGAGTACCTGCGGCAGGCGCGCCTCCTCGGCGACGTCCTGGTCGTCGGCCTCAACGCCGACGACTCCGTGCGCCGGCTCAAGGGCCCCACCCGTCCGGTGAACCCGGAGGAAGACCGGGCCTACGTCCTCGCCTCGCTGCAGGCGGTGGACGCGGTCACGGTGTTCGGGGAGGACACTCCGCGCGACCTGATCGCCGCCCTCCTTCCGGACGTGCTGGTCAAGGGCGGCGACTACCGCCTGGAAGAGATCGTAGGCGCAGACGAAGTCGCCGCCGCCGGGGGCGAGGTGGTGATCGCGCCGCTGGTCCCCGGCCGCTCCACCACCTCCATCCTCCAGAGGGGGGGAAGGGAACCGTCCGATGGCTGAAGCAGCGGCGAGGCAGCACGGCCGCGAACCGGGCCGTATGCGCCCCGTCACCCTGGAGCGCGGCGTGGCCCGCTACGCCGAGGGATCGTGCCTGGTCTCCTTCGGCGAGACCAGGGTCCTCTGCACCGCCTCCGTCGAGGCGGGCGTTCCCCCGTGGCGGAGGGGGAGCGGGGCGGGGTGGGTGACCGGCGAGTACTCCATGCTCCCCCGCGCCACGCACACCCGCGGGCGCCGCGAGCGCGGACAGGTGGGCGGGCGCACGCAGGAGATCCAGCGGCTGATCGGCCGCAGCCTCCGCGCCTGCGTGGACATGTCCACCCTGGGCGACTGGACGGTCACGATCGACTGCGACGTCCTCCAGGCCGACGGCGGTACCCGCACCGCGTCCATCACCGGCGGTGCCGTCGCGCTGTACGACGCCTGCCGCTGGATCGCGGGCCAGACCGGCGCTGCCACCCCGTTCCGCGAGTTCGTGGCCGCCCTGAGCGCGGGCGTGGTCGGCGGCGAGATCCTCCTCGACCTCGACTACTCCGAGGATTCCCGCGCCGAGGTGGACCTCAACGTGGTCGCGGTCGAGTCCGGCGGACTGATCGAGATCCAGGGCACCGGGGAGCGCTCGCCCTTCGCGCCGGCGCAGCTCGCCTCCCTGGTGGAGGTGACCACCACCGGGATCCGCGAGCTGTGCCGGCTGCAGCGGGAAGCCGTCTCCCGGTGAGCCGGGTCCTGGTCGCCACGCGGAGCGCCCACAAGCTCGGGGAGATCCGGCAGATCCTCGCCGGCTACGCCGCGCTGGAGCCGATCGACCTGCGCGAGGCCGGAATCCCGGAGGGCCCCGACGAAGATTCCATCGAAGCGTTCGATAGCTTCGAGGAGAACGCCATGGCGAAGGCGCGCTACTTCGCCGCGCGCAGCGAGCTCCCCGTGCTGGCGGACGACTCCGGCCTCTGCGTGGACGCGCTCGGCGGCGAGCCCGGCGTGCGCTCCAGGCGCTTCTCGGGCCGGACCGATCTCGCCGGGGCTGCGCTGGACGGCGCGAACAACGCCCTCCTCCTGGAGCGGCTGGAGGGCGTCCCGGAGGCGGAGCGGACCGCCCGCTACGTCTGCGCTGTCGCCCTCGTGCTCCCCGGCGGAGAGGAGCGAGTCTTCCTCGGCACCTGCGAGGGCATCATCCTCCCCGAGCCGCGGGGAGAGGGCGGATTCGGCTACGACCCGCTGTTCTGGGCCCCAGGCGAGAATGCCGCCATCGGGGAGCTGCCACCGGAGCGCAAGAACGAGCTGAGCCACCGGGGGAAGGCCGTCCGTGCGGCAGGAGGATGGCTCGCGTCCCAGCTTGACAAAGAGCGCTTTTCGTCCTAGAATTGGCGTTCTGAATCGGGGCGTGGCGCAGTCCGGTAGCGCATCTGCTTTGGGAGCAGAGGGTCGCCGGTTCAAATCCGGCCGCCCCGACCTGCCGGTACTGGGCGCCAGTAGCTCAGCTGGATAGAGCAACGGCCTTCTAAGCCGTAGGTCATAGGTTCGAGTCCTATCTGGCGCGCTCGATGGCTCCGAGCCGCGGACCCGGTCCACGGCGGCAGTTGACAAACAGGCGGTTCGCGGAGATTTTCTCCGCACACGGTGGGCGTAGCTCAGTCGGTTAGAGCGCCAGGTTGTGGCCCTGGAGGTCGCGGGTTCGAGTCCCGTCGCTCACCCCTTCGCAAGCCCCCGCGGCTCCGATGCCGCGGGGGCTTGGCTTTTGTGAACGATCGGCGACGACGGGAGCCGTTGTCCGGGCCCGAAGCGAACCCCTTGACGACCGGACTGGAGCCAATTATCATATGTACCCCTCGCGAGCCAGAGGCGGGACGGTGGCAGCGTGAGGGGTTGACGGGGAGGGGAGAGGAGGTTATTCTGGAAGGCTCTCCAGCGGACGGAGGGCGGCGGGGCGGGGAGGCGAGCAAAGCGGCGGAAGCGACCCCTTGACGGGGAGTCCTAAAGCGGCTA
>DASYWD010000322.1 GCA_035936415.1 Longimicrobiaceae bacterium | reverse complement strand
GCTCGGCCAGAACGTCCAGCTCGGAGTAGCTCAGCGTGCGCCCTCCGCAGACCAGGGCCGTGGCCGCGGGGGTGCGGCGCGCCTGGGCCTCGAAGAAGCGGTGCAGCAGCGCGTGCGAGAGCTCCGGGGCGGGCCCGTCCTCGGCCACGTTCTCCAGGAGGTGGCGCCGCTCCTCCGGGGCGAGCAGGGCCACGGCCTCCACCGGCTGCTCCGGCGCGGAGGCGAACGCTTCCAGCACCCGCACCAGCTGCTCTCCCAGCCGCTCCACGGACTCCCTCTCGAAGCGCCGGGGGTCGCACTCCAGCCGCAGGGTCAGCGAGTCGCCCCCGTAGCCGAGGAGGACCAGCGGGTAGGCCAGCCGCTGCCGGAGCTCGAAGGAGCGGCCCGTCCACTCCCCGCCCCCGGCGCGCAGGGCGTCCTGCAGCGACCGCTCCTCGTAGACCACCAGCGTCTCGAAGAGGGGCGTTCCCGGCGCCACCGCGCTCCACGCCCTGG
This sequence comes from Longimicrobiaceae bacterium, assembly GCA_035936415.1. Classification (NCBI taxonomy): domain Bacteria; kingdom Pseudomonadati; phylum Gemmatimonadota; class Longimicrobiia; order Longimicrobiales; family Longimicrobiaceae; species Longimicrobiaceae bacterium. Next base: position 1,519 of record DASYWD010000322.1, on the reverse strand, counting down.
CCCGCACCAGCGGAGTCCGCTCGAACTCCCGCCCGGCCACCCACTGGGCGCGCAGCGCGCCCAGGAAGCCGGCCACGGTCGCTCCGGGAGCGATCCGGGCGCGCACCGGGAGGGTGTTGATGAACACCCCCACCGCCGAGCGCGCCTCGCTCTCCGGGAGCACGGAGCGCCGGCACGACCGGGTCGCCCCGAAGACCACGTCCTCCTCGTCGGCGTAGCGGCCGAGGAGGACCGCCCAGGCCCCCATGAGCAGGGTGTTGGGGGTCACCTCCAGCCGCTCGGCGAGCGCGCGCAGCTCTCCGGTCAGCCCGGGGGAGAGCCGAACGGTGTGCGCGAGGTGCCCGTCCCCGTCCGTCTCCTCCCCGCTCCGCGCGCCCGGGAGGGGCGTGGGTGCCTGGACGCCCGCGAGGAGCTGCTGCCAGAACGCCTCCGCCCCCCGGGGAGCCGCGTCGTCGCCCGCGTCGGCCAGCACCCCGGCCGGGGAGTGGCGGCGGGAGGGGGGCTCGCGCCCCTCCCGCAGTGCGCCGTAGACCGCGAAGGCCTCCCGGAGGAGCACCAGCCGCGAGCGGCCGTCGAAGAGGGCGTGGTGGGAGCTCCAGACCAGACGGTAGCCCTCCTCGCCGAACCGGAAGAGCGCGAAGCGCATGAGCGGCGCCTCGTCGAGGCGGAACGCCCTCCGGGCGTCCTCCTCCAGGTACTCCTGCAGCAGGCGCTCCTGCTCCGCGGGGGCGGCGCTCCGCCAGTCCTCCACCGTCCAGGGGAGGTACACGCGCCCCCGGACCTCCTGGAGCGGCCGGGCGACCTCCTCCCACCGGAAGCAGCTCCGCAGCGCGGGGTGGCGCTCGGCCACCCGGTCCCACGCCTCGCGGAAGGCGGGCAGGTCGAGGGCCTCGGGGAGCGTGGCGACGAGCTGCTGCACGTACACCCCGCTCCGGCGGCCGGCGAGGGTGTCGAAGAGCATCCCCTCCTGCGTGGCCGAGAGCGGGTGCGCGCTCTCCGCGCCCTGCGGGACGGCGGCGTTCTGGAGCTCCGGGCCGGCCGGAGGCGGGGCAAGCGTTCTGTTGGTCATGTCGCCCGGTAGGTCTGCGCTGCCCGACGACGGTCGCGGGCGGGTGGTGTGGGTGCGGGGCATCGTGTGTCGCTCCGGGGGGCGGTTCAGCGGCTCTCCAGGAGCACCCGGGCGTCGTCCTCGGACAGCGACTCCAGCTCGCCCAGGAGGTCGGCGAGCTCGTCGCCCATCATCTGCTGGACCTGGAGCTGCGCCACCGCCACCGCGAAGTCGGCGATGGTGGGGGCGCGGAAGAGGGTGTGGAGCGGGACGTCCACCTGGAACGCCTCGCAGACGCGCGACTGGACGCGGGTGGCGAGGAGGGAGTGGCCGCCCAGCTCGAAGAAGCTCTCGTGCACCCCCACGCGCTCGACCCCCAGCACCTCCGCCCAGATCCCCGCCAGCACCTCCTCCACCGGCGTGCGCGGGCCCTCCGACTCCCCCGTCGCGCTCGCCGCCGGCTCCGGCAGC
>DASYWD010000321.1 GCA_035936415.1 Longimicrobiaceae bacterium | reverse complement strand
GGCGGAGCGGGGGCGCCTGGTGGCGGAGCTGTGCGCCGCCGCCGGGTCGGGGGGGATGGTGGGCGGGCAGCTCCTGGACCTGGAGGGGGAGGGGGCGGAGCTGGACGCCGCCGCGCTGGAGCGGGTCCACCGCGCCAAGACGGGCGCCCTGCTGGCCGTGTCGCTGCGCCTGGGCGCGATGGCGGCGCGCGGACGCCCGGAGCAGCTCCGCGCCCTCACGGCGTACGGCGAGGCGCTGGGGCTGGCCTTCCAGATCGTGGACGACGTGCTGGACGTGGTGGCCCCCTCCGACGCGCTGGGGAAGACGGCCGGGAAGGACGAGTCCTCGCGCAAGTCCACCTACCCGGCGCTCTTCGGCGTTGAGGGGGCGCGGCGGCTGGCGCGGGAGCGCCGGGACGAGGCGCTCGGCGCGCTCCGCGAGGCGCGGATCGTCTCGCCTGAGCTGGAGGCGCTCGCGGCGTACGTGGTGGAGCGGCGCCGGTGAGCGGGGCGCTGGGGGCGCTCCGGGCCGCCGCCGTGGAAGGGGTGGGGTGGAACCCGCCGCTCGCGCTGGCGCTCCTGGCGATGCTCACGGCGCAGGGGTTCAAGTTCCTGCGGGCGCTGGTGGTGAGGCGCCGCGCGGATTTCACCCGGCTGGTGGGGACGGGCGGGATGCCTTCCGCGCACGCGGCCTCGGTGACGGCGCTCACGACCGCGGTGGGGCTGGGCGCGGGGTGGGACACCCCGCTCTTCGGGGCGACGGCGTTCTTCTCGCTGGTGTTCATGTACGACGCCACCGGGATCCGCCGGGCGGCGGGGATGCAGGCGCGCATCCTCAACCGCATGTTGGAGGAACTGAAGGACTACCATACATTGAAGCCGCAGCGGCTCAGCGAGCTGCTGGGGCACACGCCGTTCGAAGTGCTGGTCGGTGCCGTTTACGGAGCGTTGCTCGCATGGGCGCTCCATCCCTGAAGCAGAAGAAGGAAGGGGTCCCGTGTCGCTTCTCGATTCGATCCAGTCGCCCGCGGACGTCCGCGCGCTTCCAGCAGAACGTCTCGCCGCCCTCGCCGACGAGGTGCGCGACCGGATTCTGGACATCGTCTCCGAGCACAGGGGCGCCCACTTCGGCTCCAACCTGGGGACAGTGGAGCTGACCATCGCGCTGCACCGCGTGTTCGACACCCCGCGCGACCAGCTCATCTGGGACGTGGGGCACCAGGCGTACCCGCACAAGATCCTCACCGGCCGCAACGACCGGATGCCCAGCATCCGCCGCCGCCACGGCCTGTCCGGGTTCCTGCGGCGCGACGAGTCGGAGTACGACGTGTTCGGCGCCGGGCACGCGGCCACCTCCATCTCCGCCGCCTGCGGGATCGCCGCCGCGCGCGACCTGCGGGACCAGGACTTCGAGGTGATCGCCGTCATCGGCGACGGCTCCATGACCTGCGGGCTCGCCTACGAGGCGCTGAACAACGCGGGCGACACGGACCGCGACCTGATCGTGATCCTCAACGACAACCAGATGTCCATCTCCCCCAACGTGGGGGCGCTGCACAAGTACCTGGGAGTCCACAAGAAGCTCACCGACATCCGGACCTCGCCGCTGTACAACAAGGTGCGCGAGGAGGTGAAGAGGCTGGTCCACGCCGCCCCGCGCATGGGCACGCTGGGCGAGATGATGGAGCACTTCGCCGTGCGCGCGGACTCCGGGCTGAAGGGGATGTTCGTACCGGGGATGATCTTCGAGGAGCTGGGCTTCCGCTACGTGGGCCCGGTGGACGGCCACGACGTCGACCAGCTCGTGGAGACCCTGGAGGCGGTGCGGGACATGAAGGGCCCGCGCCTGGTGCACGTGGCCACCACCAAGGGGAAGGGCTTCGCTCCCGCGGAGGAGGACCAGGTGAAGTGGCACGCGGCGGCGCTCTTCGACAAGGCGACGGGCGCGCCGCTGAAGAAGTCGGCCGGCGGGCTGCCGCGCTACCAGAACGTGTTCGGCGAGGCGCTGACGGAGCTGGCGCGCGAGCGTCCGGAGGTGGTGGCGATCACCGCGGCCATGGCGACGGGGACGAGCACGGACGTGTTCCAGAAGGCGCACCCGGAGCGCTTCTTCGACGTGGGGATCGCGGAGGGGCACGCGGTGACCTTCGCGGCGGGGCTGGCGACGCAGGGGATCAAGCCGGTGGTGGCGATCTACTCCACCTTCCTGCAGCGCGCCTACGACTCCATCGTGCACGACGTCGCGCTCCAGGACCTCCCGGTGGTGTTCTGCATGGACCGCGCGGGAATCGCGGGCGACGACGGCCCCACGCACCACGGCGGCATCGACATCGCCTACATGCTCGCCGTCCCGGGGATGACGATCACCGCTCCCAAGGACGGCGAGGAGATGGTCGCGCTGCTGCGGCTGGGACTGGAGCACCAGGGCGGCCCCTTCTGCCTCCGCTGGCCGCGCGACGCGGTGCCGGCGGAGGTGCGCCCGGTGGCGGAGATCCCCGCCATCGAGCCCGGCACCTGGGAGGTGCTGCGGCAGGGGCGGAAGCTCGCCATCCTCGCCACGGGGAGCATGGTGCTCCCGGCCTTGGCGGCGGCGGAGGCGCTGGCCGCGGAGGGGATCTCCGCCACGGTGGTGAACGCGCGCTTCATCAAGCCGCTGGACGAGGCGATGCTCGGCCGCCTCTTCCCGGCGCACTCGCACGTGCTCACGGTGGAGGAGGGCACGGTGGCGAACGGCTTCGGCGCGTTCGCGCGGGCGCGCATCGGCGAGGGGTGGCCGGAGGTGCGGGGCGCCTCCATGGGGCTTCCGGACGCCTTCGTGGAGCACGGCGAGCGCGCGGAGCTGCTCGCGGAGCTGGGGCTCACCCCCGCAGGGATCGCGGACCGCGCCCGCGCGCTGCTGGGCGCGGCGAAGCCCCAGCCGATGCGGGAGAGTGCCTGAGGTGGGGGTCGCCGCCCCCGCCGCGCGCGTGGGCGTCGTCGGGCATGCGCGGTACGAGCAGCTGGAGGCCACCCTGGGGCGGGTCCGCGACTACGCGGCCCGCCGCGGGGTGGCCTTCTTCTTCGAGAAGGAGCTGCTGGGCTCGGCGCCGCTGGAGGGCGCGGAGCCGCTCCTCCCGGAGATGTACGGCGACCTGGACCTGCTGCTGACGCTGGGCGGCGACGGGACGCTGCTGCGCGGGGCGCGGCAGGTGGCGCGGCACGGGACGCCAGTGCTGGGGGTGAACTTCGGGCACGTGGGGTTCCTGACCTCGGCGGCGCCGGAGGAGATGGAGTCGTCGCTGGACCGCGCGCTCTCGGGCGACATCGTGCTGGACGAGCGGATGACGCTCCTCGTGCGCGCGGAGTCGCCGGACGGGACGCTGCGGGGGGAGTTCCTGGCGCTGAACGACGCGGTGCTGCACAAGGGCGGGGTGGCGCGGATGATCCGGCTGGCGGTGCGGGCGGACGGGGAGGAGGTGGGGAGCTACAGCGCGGACGGGATCATCCTGGCGACGCCCACGGGCTCCACCGCGTACTCGCTCTCGGCGGGCGGGCCGATCGTCTCCCCCTCCGTGAACTGCATCATCGCGACGCCCATCAGCCCGCACACGCTGGCGGTGCGGCCGCTGGTGCTCCCGGCGGAGGAGACGGTCACGGTCGAGGTGCTCTCGCCCTCCGGGGAGCTGATCCTCACCCTCGACGGGCAGGAGGACGCGGAGTTGGCGCCCGGCGACCGCGTGGTGGTACGGCGCGCGCCGTGGCCGGTGCGGTTGGTGCGCTTCCCGGGGCAGACGTTCTTCTCGACCCTGCGGCGAAAGCTGGGGTGGGGGGATCTGGTGGAGCGGGCGGGGTAGGATCGAATTTTGGATAACGGCTGTTATCTGGAATCCACACAACGGGGGTGGCTGGGCGACGAAGTGCTTGTTCGGGAAGTGAGGTCCGAGCCCTGCCGGCGTGTTATGTGGACCGCCTTCGGCATAGCAGTGGTTAGGCCTCAGTCCAATGCCGCGCTCACCTATATTGGCAGACAGCCCGGTGACCTGCGCCTCGGCACTTTGCTTGCATCAGGTGAGCTTCTTCGGGAGGTTGTCCGACCCACTCTCGGTAATCAGGCCCGACCATCGCCGTAGTCTTTCCCACCTCCACCCCGCTTGGCAATGCCAGAACTCGCGTATCACGGCATCAAATTCCCGGACCGTGCGGAGTACCTCGAGGAATTCGAAGGCTACAAGGTATTCTTGGACCACTGGGAGCCACTTGCTGTTGAATTGCGTGGCATGTACGAGGGGCTCGCGTTGCGTAGGGACACTCGTGCGCTCGCCATCTATGGCGCCCAGGGAACGGGGAAGACACTCTTTGCCCAGAAGCTGGTTTCGGATTTCCGGGCCACAAAGCAGCGCCTACCCGGTGCGATCGTGTATGATCCAAATAATCTGTGGCACCGTGCTACCGGTGGACCGACGAGAGACCCTGCCGTTATTGCCGCTGCAACAGCCAACGCAGATGTGCACCTCATCGAAAACCAGCGCGATTGGGTTAGCAAGACTGGCGTGTGGCTCGAAGGGCGGCGCGATCGGCGTTCGATCGTCATCGCAGACAACGCGGAGCGTGCGTACTTTAGGCAGGGCCTTATCGAACTCTCCGATGCGGAGTACCTGAGGATTGGCGAGTCGCCGGAGGCGATGCGCATGATCGCGCAGAACTTTGTCTCCAAGTGCCGTGCAGAGCTACGGGGAAGTCTGTTCGTGCTTCTCAGCAACGATACCGACTTCCTCTCGAGCATGAGCGAGGCAGTCGGCCGGCAGCACGAGGGTCTATTTCGTGTGGAAAGGCTCCCGATTCCGGGGGGAACGGACAAGGAAACCGTTGTTCGAGTTAACACCAATCGTCTGAACCCAATCTCCTACTGGTACTGTCTCGACAAGGCTGGGCCAGAGGAAAAGCTAGCGGTCAAATCTGCGCTAGCTGGTGCGAGTACGTTCCCAGACTCTTTCAAGGCTGTCGACAACGCGATCCGCACGGCAACCCCGACTCGCATCGGACGCCCTGCAAGGAAGAATGTGATTACCTTAGTGGTGTTGACCGATCAGGCAAGCGTGCCCAGTGATTTTCTACAGGACTTGGGGACTCCTGATCGGACTGAGCTATCCCACAAGTGGGTGCTGATTCGTACGTTTAGCTCCGGGTGGGCTACTGGCCTTCTTGAGGATCCCCGACAGGCCAGCCTACTCGAATCAGAGTGGCTTCTAAGGGTTGCCGTCTTGGGCGATCCGTTCGTCGCATCCCTGCTCTCAAGGGGAAAGAACCTTACGGCGGCGAAATCGCTCGTCGAGGCAACACAGACGTACCATGGGCCAGGCACGTTAGCAACGACCCGGGAGGAGCATGAGACGGCCCTTAAGAAGGTCATTGATGTTTGGCCTACGACCGGTGCAGCCAGCACGTCTGCCTTCTGGGCGAAAGGGCAGACCCGATCCAACGATTACGAGGGCGTGCTACGCACCATCTTGCCGGGATACGATCTTGTCAGCGCCGGGTTTATGAACTACCGTCCCGATTTTGTAGCAGCTCCGTTCCGCCCATGCTCTATCCTTAGCGCAATCTCTGATGAGCAGCGGGCGATTAACGACGCAATCCGCCGTGAGGCACACGTGCTTGAGTTCACCGCTCAGAAGGTTGCCACCAAGGACAGTATCCAGGCGTACCTTCGCGAAAAGCTTCAGAATTATGTTCTCTTGACTCAGGAACAGTAAAGTGGAGTGATTCATCTCTTTCGCTGACCAGGAGAGCCGTCGTGTCGCGGCTCTCCCGATCATGGGGTGCTCGTCTATCCCTACGATAATCGCGAAATAGACGTCATTGGTCCCAATCGGCATCTCGTCTCCGATCTATTCTACCGTTTCGGTGGCTACCTGCTGGACAACGACTTGACACCGTCTTCGCGCCCACTCCGACCTAGTGAGAGCGTTGCAGGAGACGTGTAGCCGGCGATCGTTTCACTGCCTGGCGCCTTGAGCGCCGGTCACACTCCGGCGTAAGTTTACGCTCGGCTGCCCGCACCTGAACTTGAGAGCGTTAGAGCGGTTTGCCTGCGGGTTCGAGCCTCGCCCCCGCAGGGTTCAATAGCACGGCGCACCGTCGTGGCGGTTGCTACGCACTCACGCGCAAACCGCTCTAGGCGCTCGCTCCGGCAGGGTCCCTGCTATGCGTCCACTTGCGCGCTGCCTCCTGCCGATGCAGATACATACAGTGTGGTGATGGGCGTAGTTCACACCAAACACATCTCACCTTATGCTACCTGATCCGCAGGGAATCCTATGGGACGACTGGCTCCTGTTAGGAGTACAGGTTCTCGGTTTTATCTTCCTAGTCATCTACGTCGTGAAAACGTGGGAAATGGCGTCCGCGACTCGTGCGGCGGCGGAATCGAACCGTCGTGCTGTCGAGAACGACATCGAAGCGCGGCTGGAGGCGCTGGCTCCGAGAATTGTTGTCTATTTCGATGGGTCATCAATGATGGCGCGGATCGCTATTCAGAATGCTGGGAATGGATCTGCGGAGAATCTCCACCTAGAGTTCGATCCACCACTGCAGAGTACACATGCGCAGGAATCGTTACGCTTCTTCGATACATCTCATCCGATGGTGCCGCCGGGCTACAAGCACGCGCAGACCTTCGACACCTGGCCTCAGTACCTCGAGAGTGACTTGCCCAAGAGGTACCAAGTAACTGCCAGATATCGCGGAGCGGAAAACAAAAGGGATTACGAAGTGCGTTATATCCTTGATGCGGAAGCTATGCGTTGGCAGCACATTCGCCAGTCCGAGACTAAGCTCCTGCGTGAAGAAGTGGAGAAAGCAGGAAAGGCCATGCAGGATGAACTCCGTAAGCTGGGAAATGAAATACTGCCGATGATGCGCCTACAGGCGCTCGTGCGACCGGCGCCATCCACGTTGTCGGCAGCTGTCCACGATCTCCTCGGGACCTGGCACCTTCTGCAATGTATCGATGACGAGCCACGGGCTTTTTACTCCCCCAAGTCCATGCTCGAACTCCTGCGGTTACAAGCGTTATCTACTGTCCGGGTCCTTTCCGCATCAAGTGCAACCGAGGATCAGAAGGCGGCTATCCACCACCTACTTCCCGTTCTCTTCAGTATCGAGGCGGAGTTCTTGGCTAACAAAGAGTGGCACGCTTGTCGGGATCAAGCCTTCGAGCGGCTTGGACAAGCCTTCAGTGAATCGCCAGATAGCAGTGATACCTCCCGCGCCTAACGATTGCGCTGCAGGCGACATGCGGCCGGCGATGCTTTCACGCCCGGTGACTGGAGCGTCCGTTGCCGCGGCTGGAAGGTGCAGTCTGGCCGTACGCGCATGAGCGTGAGGGCGGTCCCCGTGTAGTGTGATGGTAATCGCCTGACAGGGGGCCACAAAGAAGGACGGTGACCATCCGTCCCCGCCGGGATAGCTTGAGGGTGCTCTGTTCCACTCAAGAACCCGGAGATCCGAATGACCACCGTCCAGGCAGACAAGATA